>PUKR01000128.1 GCA_003552365.1 Syntrophomonadaceae bacterium | reverse complement strand
TTAGTGGGCAGTGTAATTTTACTGCTCTTGGTTATTTTAGCAATACTGGCTCCGGTTCTCACCCCCTATGAACGCGATGCGATAGACCTGCGGAACCAGGAAGAACCACCGTCTTCAGAGAACCTTTTTGGCACAGATCGCCAGGGACGTGATCTGCTTACCAGGAACCTTTACGGGGGGAGGATATCTTTAACGGTTGGGCTGGTTGCCAGTTCACTGCAAATGGTCATAGGCGTTGTCATGGGCTCCCTGGCCGGTTATTATGGCAGGTGGTTAGATACAGTGATCATGAGAATTACCGATATGGTAATCTCCTTTCCTTTTTTAGCCCTGGCTATTACAGCAGCAGCAATATTAGGCCCCAGTATTTATAACACCATGTTGATTATCGGCCTTTTAAGCTGGACTGAAACTTGCCGCCTCGTCAGGGGACAGTTCCTGTCAATTAAACAAATGGAATACATTGAAGCGGCAAAGGCAACCGGGGCAAGTGAATTCAGGTTGATATGGCGCCATATGATGCCTAATGCCATGGCACCGATATTAATCAGCGCCACCTTGATTATGGCCACTGCTATCCTGGTTGAAGCAGCTTTAAGTTATCTCGGATTAGGAGTTCAACCGCCGATACCAAGCTGGGGTAATATTCTTGAACCGGCAAGAAGTATGACAGTTTTAATGAACATGTGGTGGCTGTGGCTTCCCCCGGGATTTTTGATCTTTATTTCGGTTTTGAGTATTAATTTAGTCGGGGACGGCCTGCGTGATGCCTTAGACCCGCGTCTGAAAAATTAAGATACAAGAGGTGATACAGGTTTTGTCCGAACTGCTCCAGGTTAAAAACTTATATACCAGATTTCATACAGAAGACGGGGTAGTCCCGGCTGTAAATGGCATTTCATTTAATCTAAACCGCGGTGAATCCCTTGGGATCGTCGGCGAATCAGGCTGCGGGAAAAGCGTAGCCTGTTTAAGCATTATGCGGTTAATCGGGCATCCCGGAAAAGTTGAAGCTGAAGCCATGCTTTTAGATGGTGTCGAACTTCAATCACTCAGTGAAAAGAAAATGCGAAGTATCAGGGGCAATGATATGGCCTTTATTTTCCAGGAACCGATGACTTCACTCAACCCGGTTTATACCATCGGGTTCCAGCTCCAGGAAGCAATCCGTTTACACCAGGGTTTAGATAAAAAGCAATCCCAGGATAAAAGTATAGAAATGCTTAAGTTAGTCGGGATCCCCAGGGCTGAAAAAGTATTTCATGAATACCCTCACTCGTTAAGTGGAGGGATGAGGCAAAGAGCGATGATAGCCATGGCGCTCTCATGCGAACCTAAGATTCTTTTTGCCGATGAACCAACCACAGCCCTTGATGTAACAATTCAAGCGCAAATCCTCGAACTGATGAGGGACTTAAAAGAGCGAATTAATACTTCAATTATTTTTATCAGTCATGACCTGGGTGTTATCTCTGAAATGGTCGAAAGGGTAATAGTCATGTACTGCGGTTCAATAATTGAAGATACAGATATCAGCTCCCTGGTAAAGGATCCCAAGCACCCCTATACCATCGGTCTAATCAACTCAAAGCCACAAATAAATGTAGATCTTGAAAAGTTAGACTCAATTCCGGGAGCAGTCCCCAATCCCTTAAACATGCCCGGTGGATGCCCTTACCATCCCCGCTGCAATAAAGTCATGGATATCTGTAAAGAAAAGTTCCCCGAAAAACAAACAATTTCCGACGGCCACCATGTTAGCTGCTGGCTTTTCAGTAAGCAGGGGAGGGAAATTAAGTCATGAACGAATCAATACTTCAGCTGGAAAATGTAAAAAAATATTTTCCTATCCGCGGAGGAGTTTTTTCAAGAATCATTGGCCAGGTTAAAGCTGTAGATGATGTCAGCTTCAAAATAAAAAAAGGGGAAACATTAGGCCTGGTTGGGGAATCAGGGTGTGGTAAATCAACCCTGGGTCGTACCATTTTAAAGTTGTTAGATCCCAGCGGCGGCCGGGTTTATTACAAGGGAAATAATATATTTGAAACCGATAAAAATGAACTGCGCCTGCTGCGCCGAGAACTGCAGATTATTTTCCAGGATCCTTTCAGCTCTTTAAACCCCCGCTTAAACGTGGGTGAAATTATTGGCGAATCCCTGGAAATCCACGGCATCGCCACCGGCAAAGAAAAGCAGGAAAGAGTGGAATACATGCTTGATGTTTGCGGCCTTGCTCCCCACCATCACAGGCGCTATCCACATGAATTTTCAGGCGGGCAGCGGCAGCGTGTGGGAATCGCCCGTGCACTTACCCTCAATCCTGACTTTGTGGTGGCCGATGAACCAATCTCCTCACTGGATGTTTCCATCCAGGCTCAAATAGTAAACTTAATGGAAGATTTGCAAGACAAGTTCGGGCTTACTTACCTTTTCATTTCCCATGATTTAAGCATGGTTCGTCATATCTCAGATAATGTGGCAGTTATGTATCTTGGTAAAGTTGTTGAAATTTGTGAGAAAAAAGAACTGTACCAAAACCCCCTGCATCCTTACACTCAAGCGCTATTGTCTGCGGTACCTGTACTGGATCCGGATTCTAAACTTGAGCGAATAATTTTAAGCGGTGATGTCCCGAGCCCTGCTGATCCTCCACCCGGCTGCAACTTTAATCCCCGCTGCCGCTATGCTGAAAAGCGCTGCAGGCAGGAAGAACCGGAGTTACGGGAAATCAATTCGGGGCACTTTGTTTCCTGCCACCTGGTCCAGGAGGGGTGATTAATACTGAACGGTAACGATTCAAGTAAACCACCCAAAGATGGAGAAAAAAAAGAAGACAACGAGCAGGTTGTTTTCACCTGGAAAAATATTTTCGCTTTCTGTATTGCGATGTACCGCCTGCTACTACCACAACTAGTGGTTACTTTAATCATAGTGGTGGTTGTTATTTACCTTCTCTTTTGGCTCTGGTTTTAAAACTAGAAAATGGCTGCAGCTTGTCAGCCATTTTTATTTTACCTGTCGCCAAAAGTAACGCTAACCAGGAAAACAATTAACATGGCGCTGATTAAATTGCCTGCCGGGGACAAAGTAAACAGGCCGAGCAGACAATTGATATATAATAAGTTAGTGTCTGCTCAGCCGTGCTGCTTTTGGCCTGATGACGCTCATACGGCTCATAAGGCACAGATATTATTAATAAGCTTTGATCCGGGCCTCACTCTTCCTGTAAACCCCGGAATCCCGGTAAATCCAATCTCTGCGCCGGTACCAAATGGATATTATGCCCAGTTCAGCAAAAATTGACAGGGTAATGGCCAACCACACTCCATCTGTTTCCAGGTTAAAAACTATCGCCAAAAGCATGGCCATGGGTATTTTAACCAGCCAGTTGGCAATCAGAGCGCTAATCATGTGGGGTATGGTATTGCCGGCCCCTTTAAACGTCGCAGCAATGACGTGTAGCGGCCCCATGACGATTAACGCAGGGACCAGTAAACGTATGTAAGCGGTGCCCATATCGATTACTTTGGGATCATCGGCAAAAGTGTTCATAATTACCGGCGCGGCAAAAAAAGCAATTACTCCCATAATGGTTTGAATGGACACAGCCAGACGCATCGCCCTCGCAATCACTTCTTCGGTTAGATCCTTTAACTTTGCACCCAGGCTTTGTCCAACCATGGTAGCAGTGCCCATGTTTAAACCGGCGATCAATATAAAGCAAAAACTAAGCAAGCGTAGGCCAATCCCAAAAGCTGCAACTGCTTCGGTGCCAAACAAAGCCACAACCCACATCATAATTGCCCCGGTTAAAGGTCTGGTCATCCCCTGGAGACTGGCAGGGAACCCGATACGCAGCATTCTTTTAAACATGTCAGCAGAAAGTTTGAGGCTAAACAGTTTGGGTACCTTCAAGCGGCTCGGCGAGATCTTTCCGCTTATAACAACATAAAGAATCAGGGAAAAGCCGACTGCTCTCGCAATAAGTGATGCCAGTGCCGCTCCCAGGATGCCAAGCTCCGGTAATCCCAGCAGGCCAAAAATTAAAATTGGATCCAAAACAATGTTGATTATATTAGTAAAAATCAACATGCCCATTGAAGTATAGGAGTCGCCTACTCCCTGCAGGCAAAAAGCCAGGCCAATGCCTCCATAAAGAAACAGGAAGCTGGTTCCTGCTACCTGCAGGTAGATCAAAGCCTGGCGGTGAACTTCCGGTTCAACCTGGTAAAGAGAAAGCACATAGTCACCGAGGGTAAAAATAAAAGTAATAACCGCGACGGATAGAAGGAAGGCCAACCAGAGGGTATGACGTGCCACGGTTCTTATTCCCTCTAAATCTCCACTGCCCCTGTAGCGGGAGGATAGAGAAAGCGTGGAAACAGTAATCAATTGAGACAGAGTAAAAAGCATCCAAAAAATATTATGTGAAAGGGAAAGGGCTGCCAGGGCTTCCGTGCCAAGCATCCCCACCCAAAAGAAGTCGATCAATTCCAGGGAAGTCTGAAAAACCATGAACATCATTACCGGCCAGGAAAGACGCCATAAGTCCTGGTATATTTTCTCTTTTTGCAGCGTAACCAATTGCTTCATATTCTATATCCCCGTACCTCAAATTTTTTACAGTTTATAACAACCACTTATGCAAAGATAGCCTCAAGTTCTCAATGCTATAATTCCCATGTACAAAGGTGAAGGGACTGGAACCGGCTATAAATAGCCAGCTCCAATCCCAAATAGTAAATTACAAAATATCCATTGCACCTGTTATCTTTAGTGCAGTTCTTCATCCCCGCCTTCACGGGCAATTATATCCTGGTAATCATAAGTAAACTCTACCAGCTTGGTCGCCATGTAAATCGGCGCTTCAAAACGCAGGGCTAAAGCAATAGCATCGCTGGGCCTGGAATCAACAATTATTGATTCGTTATTTTGATTCAAATATACTTCTGCATAGAATGTACTCTCCATTATATCGGTTATTACGATTTTTTCCATATCTGCACCAAGATTTTCACAAACAGACTTGAGGAGGTCATGAGTTAACGGTCGGGGAGGTGTTTCACCCTGTAAAACCAGGGCAATTGCCTGAGCTTCTAACGGGCCGATTGAAATAGGCAACACTTTCTTTTCCTCATTATCCATTAGCAGTACCAGGAAATTCCCGCCCTGATCTGCTGTTACCGTTTTAACCTCCATTTTAATCACAAATAACATCCCCTCTCAAATCGCTTTACTGTATTCTATCATAAATAATATAATCATTAAACAGCCCGCTACCAATAACTAGATGCTTGCGGCTACTTGCCGCCAGGTATATTTAAGACAAATTTTATGCTCAGCAGTACTGCATTTTAGACTGGTTTAGCAGCATAGCAAATTATGTTTCTGTTCGGTCATTACAAGGCTGTGGATTAAACTGCCTGAAAGAAAAGCTACGCGTGTAAGTTGTTATTCCAGGCTTGCCGGAGTTAATATGAAAATGGCTGAAAAGTCTCCAAATTTTATATAATGTATGCACAAAACAAACCCACTATGATATATTATATTTAGAATAACTCTAACAACTTTTAATCGTAAAAAGGAGAGAAATAAAATGGCCCGAATAAAAATTGTTACCGACAGTACTGCAGACCTTTCAGAAAAACAAATTGATAAGTACAATATCAAAGTTGTTCCCCTGACGGTCACTTTTGGTTCAGAATCATTCGCTGATGGAGTAGACCTGCCTGCAGAAATATTTTATCAAAAATTGACTTCAGAAGATGAACTGCCCAAAACCACCCAGCCTTCCCCGGAAATGTTTCGCCGGGTTTATGAAGAAACTGCTTCACCTGAAGATGTAATCATCAGTATTCATATTTCCGGAAAACTGAGCGGCACTCTAAATTCAGTTGAAGTAGCTTCCGGAATGGTTAGTTCCAAAGTCATTCCCGTTGATAGTAAAAATGCCTCCCAGGGTATTGGCAGAACTGTACTGTGTGCGGCAGAAGCAATTCACAGAGGAATGTCATTAGAAGAAACTTTGGAGATCGCGAACCGTTCAATTGAGAGAACTTTTAGTGTTTTTGCGGTTGACACTCTCGAATTTTTACAAAGAAACGGGCGCATCGGTAAAGCAGCTTCGCTGGCCGGATCCCTTTTACAAATCAGGCCTATTCTTTATGCCGATCCTGAGGGAATGGTGGCCCCTTACGACAAAGTCCGCGGTCGTTCCAGGGTAATTCCGACCCTGATTAATGCTGCTTTAAAAAATCTCGAGCCCGAGCAACCGGTAAATCTTTCCGTAGTTTATACCGGTGGGGGGGAAGATAACGCCCGGGTTCTTTTGGAAAAATTAAAAGCAGAATATGAAATAGAGGATTTATACTTAGGCATGGTTGGACCGGCGATAGGGACTCATATAGGACCCGGGGCGATTGGCTTGATGATCCAGCCTTCATTTGACAGCCTTACAACTCTCTAAGAAAGTGAATGCTGCTAATCACTTTACCTTGCTTAACGCTTTAGCTGTGCCTGAAAGTTTGCGGGGTTACCTGGTTATAATTTGCTAAATATTGACTCATCCCCAAATAGTATTTATAATATATATATAAATACTATTCTGTGAGAGGAGGAGCGCCGTGGAAAGCGTATACAAGGTGATTGAACTTGTCGGGACCAGCACAAAGTCTTGGGAAGACGCAGCCCGGGTTGTTGTAGAAACTGCGTCAAAATCTCTTCGTGACCTGAGGGTTGCAGAGGTTAAAGAAATGGACCTGAAGATTGATAGTGGGGAACTGGTGTACCGGGTAAAAATGGACGTTTCTTTTAAATACCAGGGTGAATAATAAACGTTTTTCCATGCTTTACCTTTCCAGTTAGTTTTCGTGGTACAGTGTGGATATCTGTCCAACCTTTTTAAAAATATAGGCTTCCGGTTATATAAGGCCGGACGCCTTTATTTTGAGCAAATCGTTTACTTAGAATTCGGCTAAATAAAAACTTTCTTTGACAAATAGTTTGTTTAAAGTTAAAATAATATTGGTTTACCTATTAACAAAATAGAGATACTGTTATTGTGCCAGAAAAAGGAGGTTGAACGTTCTGCAATTATCAACTAAAGTACGTTACGCTGCGCGGGCCATGATTGAACTTGCCGTTAACTATAATACGAACCCGGTTCAGTTAAATGACATTGCCTGCAAACAAGATATCTCGGTTAAATACCTGGAGCAAATAATGGCCCCCCTCAGGGCCCGGGGCTTCGTCCGCACCCAGAAAGGAAGCCGCGGAGGTTATCACTTAGCCGCTAATCCGGACAACATTACTTTATATGACATTGTAGAAAGTGTTGAAGGTTCGATTGCACCCGTTTCCTGTGTAGATAATGATGAATCTTGCGAAAGGGCAGTCCGGTGTGTAACCCGATCTGTATGGTCCAACGTTAAAGAAGCAATGAAAAAAGAATTGCAGAGCCACACTTTGAGGGAATTGGCCAACCAACAGGAAAAATTATACCGTGAACATAAATTGGCCTAAATATTTTCCCTTTATTCTTTACTGTGTGCGACAAAGCCCTTTTCATTTAGAAGATTAAGCGCTTGTTGCTGTTGATCTTTTTTTCTGAAGCCAAGCCTGATACTGCCTCCGGCCAGTTCCCGAACATGTAAAATTTCTATAGAGTCAATATTAATTCCCGCATTGCCGAGTAAACCGGCCAGGTGGCCGATTACTCCGGGGGTATCCCGCACCAGGACAACAATTTCATATAGTTCCGGTAATATACCCCTCCCGCGGTGGGGTATGTTTTTGCGATAATCACGGGCCTGCTGGAGATATTCTTCCACTGCTTCTTCATTATTTTCCTCAAGGTATTTTTGTATAGAATCAAAGCTTCGTCTAAAAGCTTTAAACGCATCCATTAATGCTTGTCGATTGCTGATACAAATATCCCGCCACAACCTGGCATTGCCCAGGGCAATCCTGGTGCTGTCCCTAAAACCACCCGCAGCCAGGGTGCGCACCAGTTCCATGTCATCAGAGCCGGATACGCTTTGAACCAGGGCAGCAGCAGTCATATGAGGAAGATGACTAACAAAGGCAACAATCCGATCATGAGTGGCCGGCTCGAGCACCAGCGGTTGTGCCCCTGTCTCTTCTATCATATTTAGCACTTTCTTAAGCAGGGCTTCGGGGAAATGGGGTGGGGGAGTAAGAACATAGATGGCATTTTCCAAAAGCGCCGGCTCTGCGCCGCTTATACCGCTTTCCTCTGACCCGGCCATCGGATGCCCGCCAATAAAAAAGGCTGAACCGGGCATTAGTTTTTCAACAGCATCCATGATCCAGCCTTTACTGCTTCCAACATCTGTGACAACGGTATTCTTTTTAAGTGCGGGCAAAATTTCTTCCAATAAAACTACCGTACTCAATACGGGAACTGCCAAAATAACCAGGTCGGCACCTTTCACTGCTTCAATCGCAGTCTCCGCTGCCGTATCGGCAGCTCCCTTTCTGACTGCTTCAAGACAGGCTTGCCGATCACTATCATAGCCTACTATTTTTTCAACCAGGCGCCTTTCCCGGAGGGCTATACCGATACTCCCACCGATTAAACCGGTACCTAAAAGCGCGGCTTTCGAAAAAAAATAACCGTTATTACATGAGCCTTCCGACACTGAGGGCCACTCCCTTTAATTCGTTAATCAACTGCCTGAACTGCTGCGGGGTTAAAGATTGCGGCCCGTCAGATAAAGCTTCCTGGGGATTGGGATGGACTTCAATCATTAAACCGTCCGCCCCGGCAGCAACGGCAGCTTTGCTCATCGCCGGAACCAGGTTTGAGTGGCCGGTCCCGTGACTGGGGTCGATGATAACAGGCAGGTGGCTCAACTGCTTCACCAGTGGAACTGCGCTTAGATCAAGGGTGTTGCGGGTATAGGGTTCGAAAGTGCGGATGCCCCTTTCGCACAGGATAACCTGGTAATTACCACCGTTTAAAATATATTCTGCAGCCATTAACCACTCTTCAATGGTAGCGGAAAGGCCTCTTTTTAATAAAACCGGTTTGCGAATTTTACCCAGCTCTCGGAGCAGGTAATAGTTTTGCATATTACGTGCCCCCACCTGGATTATATCCGCACATTCTGCAACTTCACCAACGGTAAACTGGTCCATCACCTCGGTGACAATCAATAAGCCGGTTTCATCACGCACCTGGTTTAAATACTGCAAGCCTTCGCGCTCCAGTCCTTGAAAGCTGTAGGGTGATGTGCGGGGTTTAAAAGCTCCGCCTCTAAAAACCCTGGCCCCGGCCTCCTTAACCGCCCTGGCCGCTTCCAATAGCTGCTCTTCTCCTTCAATCGCACAGGGTCCGGCCATAAATATCAACTCATTTCCGCCGATACTGGCTTTATCCAAATCAATTACCGTATCGTCAGGGTGAAACTCACGTCCGGCCAGTTTAAAAGGCCTGGTAACAAAAACTACCTGTTCTACCTCGGGCATAGCTTCGAGAGTTTGCGCCGCCTCTTCCCGTCTCTGGCCAATCACACCAATTATTGTCCGGTTTTCGCCGCTGGACAGGTGAACACCATACCCCATATCCTTCAATTTATCCGTTACCCTGGCCACATCATCTTCCCCGGCTCCGTGATTCATTACAACAATCATAAGACTACACCATCCTTCCTTTCTACTTTAAACATTCTAAACAACATATTTCTTACTTATAGCTTCTGCCTAACCGGAAATTAACAGTTCGGCAATTTGAATAGAATTCGTGGCTGCTCCCTTTCGGATATTGTCTGCCACTACCCATAGATTAAGTCCATGTTTAACAGAATGATCGGGACGTATTCTTCCAACATAAACAGAATCATAACCGTCGACATCCAGGGGCATCGGGTATTCCAGGTTTTCCGGGTTATCAATTACTTTAATTCCCGGGGTATCTTCTAAAAGCATCCTGGCTTTATCTGCAGGTAAATTATGGTTCAATTCCACGTTAAGCGCAATCGAATGCCCGTTCATAACCGGAACCCTTACCGTGGTTGCTGTAACCGGTAAATCGGGTAAATCCATAATTTTTCTTGTTTCCTGAACCATTTTAATCTCTTCCTTACAGTAGCCGTCTTCCACAAAAACATCCAGCTGGGGGACCATGTTAAAAGCAATTTGATAGTTGCGCTGCGCACCTTTGCGGGGAATATATTCAGCTGAAACCGGCTTTCCATCAAGATAATCACGGCACTGCCCTTTTAATTCATCAACAGCTTCCCTGCCTGCACCTGAAACTGCCTGGTAAGTAGCGGCTACCACTCTTTTGATGATAGCTTCCTGTTGCAGCGGCTGTAAAACTACCACCATCTGAATGGTTGAACAGTTAGGGTTGGCGATTATACCATTGTGCTTAAAAGCTGCTTCCGGATTTACTTCCGGAACTACCAGGGGTACATCGTAATCCATCCGAAAAGCATTGCTGTTATCAATAACTACTGTTCCCCGTTTTGCTGCTTCCGGAGCAATTTCCTTGCTTATTTCTTCACCGGCGCTAAAAAATGCATAATCAATTTCGTCAAAAGCTTGAGGCCTGAGTTCTTCTACCTTGTATTCTTTTTCCCTAACCTTTACTACCTGCCCCGCAGAACGTGAAGATGCTAAAAGTTTGAGCCCGGCAAATGGAAAACTGCGCTCAATTAAAACTTCAATCATTTTTTGGCCGACCATCCCGGTTGCTCCCACTACAGCTACATTTAAATTATTTTTCATGGCCTTACCTCCCGGTATATTTAATTACCTAGCGCCTACCCGGCCATGCTGCTTTTTGGCCTGGTTCCGGCCCATTACAACATCCCTCATCCAAAATACAGCACGAAAGACCAGTACTTATAAGCAATGCCTTGAGACAGATCATTACCGATTATCCTGTTACTGCTGGTCCTGGCTGCTACAAAGCTTTTGGCTTAAGTGCATAAAATTAAACTAAGGCTGAAATATTTTTTATTTCAGGCCCACAGGGTTCAAGCTAAGCATACTGAAAAGGCAAAAACTGATAACAAGATCCGGTTATGATTTCTCCATCAATCAGTAGGCCCTTCTTCTGCTTCGCTAATTAATTCGGTGATTACCGGTTGATAATACGGGTTGCCTTTTACCTTGCGATCCCAACTGCGGATCAGCAGAAAAATAACTACCATGAATATAAAACCGATTCCAATCGCAATAAGTTCCTGGTCGCCTGTAAACCCAAAATTATCTGCAAGGGCTAACCAGGAAAAAATGCCGACCAGTAAGCCCCCCAAAGGAACCAGGTATAGCATAAAAGAAACAAACAGCATCGTACGATAATCAGTTTCCAGTAATACTCTTTGGCCGGGTTTAGCATTAATCGGGTTTTGCGCTTCTATCATTGCATCGCGTTTACCCGAACCGCTTAATATGCCGCACCGGCCGCATTTTTCACAGGCAAGATGTTTCTGCAGGTTTACAGTAGCTGTTTCACCTTTATTTTCTACTACAAGGCCGTACTGTTCCATAACTTATGTTTTGCCTCCTATTGCAGCCTTTCCAGCCAACATCTTTTATGTAGTGTATCTTAGCATATAACGAGCAGCCTAACAAGGAAACAGGGGAAATTAATCCGGGGTTGTTTTATCGTCCGATAGATGTTCGTAATGAAAAAGAGGCCCTCGCTCCTTTAGGAACAGTGCCCCTCATATAAATCAACATCTGCGAACAAATATTTTTTCCGAGCAGTACGTAAAACTGCTATGCAGAAATTAAGTATTAAGTTCGCACTTTAAACCTAACTGCTGATTAAAACGGTCAAAATAAAGTTTCCACAAGACTATTCGATATTTTAAGCAAAAGCCTCCGGGACCTCTTTTAGGGCGGCGTAACTAAAAACCGGACCGTCTTTACAGACATACATATTCCCTGCATTACAACGACCGCATTTGCCGATACCGCATTTCATTCTGTTCTCAAGCGTGGTATAAATTTGATCATCTTCAAACCCCAGCTTTTTCAAGTTTTCCAGCACAAAACGGATCATAATCGGCGGGCCGCAGGTAACAGCGATAGTATTTTCCGGAGATGGGTTCAAATCCATCAAGATTTGAGGAACAAAACCAACATTGTGATCCCATTGTTCTTCTTCAATATCAATAGTCAGGTGGCAGGAAAGTTGATCATCTTTGCTCATTTCCTCGAATTCCTCTTTGAAGCAAAGGTCACCCGAAGTCCGGGCCCCGTAAATCATAGTCAGGCCGCCGTAATTATCGTAATTAGACTTAACATATTCGACTACCGGACGCATTGGAGCTTGCCCGATGCCCCCTCCAATGGTCAGGATATGCTTGCCCTGCCATTGATCGAGTGGGAACTTGTTCCCGTAAGGGCCCCTGACTGTCATTTTATCTCCGGGCTCGAGCTGATGCAGGGCCTGGGTAACTTTACCCATGCGCATCACTGAAAAACGCAGGAATTCTCCTTCTGTCGGAGAACAAGAAATAGAAATCATACTTTCCCCGACACCCAATACTCCGATCATGGCGCACTGTCCGGGAAAGTGTTCCCAGCTTTTACGAATATTTTCATCATCAAATACTACCTTGAAAGTTTTAATCGCCCTTTCTCCGCCGGTCTCGTACCAGGTATCTTCAACAGTGGCATTATAGGGTATATAAGGGTTTTCTTTATTTATCATATTTCCTCCTTCACCTGCCCCAATATGTCCAAGATATCAATATTTACAGGACAGAGGTTTATACAGCGGCCGCATCCTACACAGGCAATAACCTCAAACTTATCAACATAATAACTGTACTTATGGTTTATCCGGTTCCTGGTTCGTTCGCTACGGGTTGGCCTGGGGTTGTGCCCAGATGTATGCAGGGTATATTCTCTAAACATGCAGGAATCCCACATCCGGCACCGCCTCGCTTCAAAACCTTCTGTCTCGTCCTGTATATCAAAACAATGGCATGTCGGACATAGGAAAGTACAGGTTCCGCAGCCGATACAAGAAGCTGATACCCGCTGCCACAATTCATCTTCCCATAACCCGGGAAGTCCGGCCGGAATGCCTTCGGTTTCTATACTGCGTTTAATTTTCCCTGCAGCTTCATCGGCCAGCTTATCCTTCTGTTTGGAACTATTATCGTCGGCCTCTTCAAGAAGCTCCTTTACTTCATCAATTAAAGCGCTTCCTTTTTCAGTAACTTCTTCCAACAGGTATTTTTCCCCCAGATCAACCATTAACAAATCCAGTCCTTCGGTTGATACAGGTCCTCCTCCTACTGAAGTACAAAAGCAATTCAAGCCGGGTTCATTACAGGCAAGCCCTACCAGAACAGTTTTTTCACGACGCTTTAAGTAGTAGGGGTCATCTTCATCCCAGCTAAAAAGTTCATCAATTATATGCATAGCCCTTGCGTCACAGGGCCTCACTCCCAATAGAACGGCGTCCTGGTCCGGCCTGGGTTCTTCCAGGTCTTTTCCGCCAACCTTAAATTTAAATAATGTTTCCGTTTGCGGAAAAACAGCTTCCTTAGGCGGTACCCGGGTGTTGTTATAATCCAGGGTCGGCACTTCGCCTTCGGCTACCGGTACAAAGCGTAAGCCTTCATCACTTTCCCGTGGTGCCCATAGGTTTTTACCGGCCAACATCCCGACAAAATCGGACCATTTCTCTTTATTCAACAGCATCGCTGACATATCACCCACCTCTACAGTATAAATTCCTCTGGATCGTCAGGTTTGTAACTGGCCTGGAATGGTTCCGCTTCAGGGTCAACCCCGGGTTCAAAACCGTACTTCTCACGAACCTCCCTGGCCAGCTTGCGATTTAACTTACCCAGAGGAATATTTGCCGGGCATACCCGCTCACATTCTCCACATTCAATACAACGGCCGGCCAGGTGAAATGCCCGGGCCAGGTTGAAAGCTGTATTCTCGGAAAAGTTGACCGAACGGTATATCCAGGTCGGGTTTAACCGATCAAGAATACAATCTTCACAGTAACAAAGTGGACAAACATTCCTACAGCTGTAGCACCGCAAACAATTGCTGAACTGCTCCTGCCAGTACTCCCAGCGAACTTCTGCATTCTTGCCTTCCACTTCAGCTACACCTTGATCATCATCCGGTTCCCATGTTTCAACCGGTTCCCCAACCATGATATCACTTACAACCGGGTTGGGGTAACGGCAAAGCCGGCATTTTTCCGCCAGGAGTTCATCCCTGGCTATTTCAGTTTCCTCTCCATTCTGTAATAACAAAAACCCTTTATCACTCCATTTAAGTTCGGCCGTTTCCTCAGTTTCGGGATATTTTTCGGCCAGGAGTTCATGATCGACCACCCCCGGACAGGGGCATCCGATTATAACCACGCTCTCGCGTTCAATCCCTTTTTCAATCAACAGTTGAGTTACTGCCCGGCTATCGCAACCTTTAACCATTACCGCTACTTTACGATCGTCAGGTTCCTGGCCCCGGGGTAGCGGTGGTTTTTCCGTCAGGGTCAGGTACGTAGCCAGGTTAGCAGTGCAGAGGGGTGAAAAAATCAACTCTGCAGCACTTTCGGCATCTTCAACGAAACCGGGCGCTATCCGGTAACCAAAAGTACCCTTTTTCCAGCCCAGGAGGTACCTGACATCTTCCCGGGCTACCACCTCCGCTGCTGTTTTGCGTAATTTATCCAGATCCATCTTGATTAAAACCCCTCCTACCAGTCGATCTGCCGGCGCCTAAACCCTTCGAAAGGCCCGGCTTCCTTAGCGTCTTCAACTGTTTTTTCTACGACTTCTTTCCACTTATGACCTTCAGAAGCTGATACCCAGCTCATATGAAAGCGCCGGGGATCCACCCCTACAAACTCTAGTAAGTCCTTGAGCATCCCCAGGCGGCGCCTGGCATAGTAGTTCCCTTCCATGTAGTGGCAATCTCCCGGATGGCAACCGGAAACAAGCACTCCGTCCGCTCCCTGTTGGAGAGCATTCATTACATAGAGAGGATTAACACGCCCGGTACACATCACCCGGATGACCTGGATGTTGGGTGGATACTGAACCCTGCTGGTTCCAGCCAGGTCTGCTCCCGCATAGGAGCACCAGTTACAAAGAAAAGCTACAATGTTCGGTTCGTAGTTTGCACTCATTTCATAGCCCCCAATGCTGCTATCTGAGGTAAGATCTGCCAGTCACGGAAAGACTTCGGTTGGATTGAATCGGACAGGCAGGCGGCGGAACAGGAACCGCATCCTTTACAAAGCGCTTCGTTAACCCTGGCCACTTCAATTTCATAACCGAACCGGTTAACCGTAACCATTTCTATCGCCGAATATGGACATATTTCCACGCAAAATCCACAACCCCGGCAGGTCGCTTCGTTAACTTCGGCCACCTGGGCACTGATAGTTACCTTGCCGCGAGCTAAAGGTATCATCGCCGAAGAAGCAGCCCCCTTGGCCTGGGCCACTGTATCGGGGATATCTTTTGGACCCTGGCAGCAACCGGCCAGGAAAACACCATCGGTGGCAGTGTCTACTGGAGCCAACTTTGGATGCGCTTCAAGGAAGAAACGATCCTGGGACTGTGAAAGCCGCAGCAAGTCCATAATATCACGCATTTCTTTGCGCGGTTCCATGCCGACGCCTAAAACCACCAAATCAACTTCGTCTTCCACCGGGGTGGAAGTAAGGGTATTTTCAGCTTTTACTACAAGCTTATTGCCTCGCTTAAAGATTTCGGAAGGGTTCCCCCGAATGTAGCGGACATTTTCACGCCGGACCCGGTCATAAAATTCTTCATAACCTTTACCAAAGGCCCGGACATCCATGTAGTAAATCCTGATATTGGCATCAGGCAGTTTTTCACGCACTAAATGGGCCTGCTTGGCGGTATACATGCAGCAAACCCTTGAACAATATTCATTGCCCACGCTTTCATCCCGGGAACCGACGCACTTGATAAAGGCGACTTCTTTAGGCTCTATTTCTTCTTCGCCATTATTGATGGTAATTTTGCCCCCGGTAGGACCTGAAGCAGATACAAGACGTTCCATTTCCATGCCTGTGATTACATTTGGATAGTCATCATAACCATACTCCGGTTTCTTTGAAGGATCAAAGGGATCGAAACCGGTAGCCACAATAACGGCGCCAACTTTGAACTCAACAAATTCGTCTTCCTGCTCAAAATCAATGGCGCCAACTCCACATACTTCCTGGCACTTTGGCGCTTTCCCGCACTTGCCCTTAGTCAAATAAAGGCATTGTTCAGGATCAATGGTATACTTGGCCGGAACCGCCTGGGGAAAAGGTAAATATACTGCTGAGCGCTTACCCATACCCTGGTCAAACTCATTTGGGAAGCGGTCTTTAACCCGGCACTCATTGGCGCAATCTCCGCAGCCGGTGCACTTGTCAAAATCAACATAGCGTGCTTTTTTCCGGACTTTAACATCAAAATTACCGATATAACCGCCAATTTCTTCCACTTCTGAATAAGTCATCAACTCAATATTTGGATGACCGGCACAGTCCACCATTTTGGGGGTCAAAATACAGGCCGAACAATCAAGCGTGGGAAAAGTTTTGTCAAGTTGAGCCATCCGTCCCCCAACCGACGGGGTTTTTTCAACCAGGTAAACTTTAAAACCGGCATCGGCAATATCGAGGGCAGCCTGGATACCGGCTATACCGGCACCGATAACCAGGGTAGCCGGTTCGGCATCAACTTCTGTTTCCTCCAGCGCTTCAAGCAATCTTACTTTCGCCACCGAAGCAGCCACCAACTTTTTAGCCTTGGGGGTAGCCACTTCCAGATCATCATGGACCCAGGAACATTGTTCCCTGATATTAGCCATTTCCAGGAAGTAAGGATTTACTCCCGCTTCCTGGATTGTTTTTCTGAAGGTTGGTTCATGCATTCTCGGTGAACAGGAAGCGACAATCACCCTGTTCAGGCCATGTTCCCTGATATCTTCTTTTATCAGGTTCTGACCCGGGTCGGAACACATGTACGAATAGGTGCGCGCCACCTCAACATTAGGCAGGTCACGCGCAAAACTGGCAATTTCTTCCACGTCTACCGTCGAGGCGATATTAATTCCGCAGTGACAAACATAAACGCCTACTTTCGGTTTTTCACTCATCTATTATTTCATCCTCCCGCTAAGATTGACCCAATTAAATCAATCAACCTTTCATCTCTTTCAATTTTTCTTTTAACGCGGGCACCACTTTAAACATGTCATCAACTATCGCATAGTCGGCCACGTTAAATATAGGTGCTTCGGGGTCCTTGTTGACAGCGACCACAGTTTTTGCCCCTTTCATACCGGCAACGTGTTGAAATGCTCCGGAAATACCCAAAGCAAGGTAAAGCTTTGGCTTCACGGTTTTACCGGAAGTTCCTACCTGCCGGTCATGCGGTATCCACCCGGCATCGGTGGCAGCCCTGGAACCGGCAATATCAGCTTTAATAGCCATGGCCAGTTCTTCAATGTCAGGCAGGTTTTTGTCTTCTTTCAGACCACGACCTACAGCAACCAGGATTTCTGACTGGGTGATATCGACATCCCCCACTTCGGCTTCAATATATTCTACAAATTGCCGGTAAGAAAGATCTTCCTTCAGCGGTGACTCAATTTTCTCCACATCGCCCGCTGCCGCCGGTTCAGGAGCTTCAACCGCACCTTCCCTGATAGTTACCAGGCAGGTATCCGCCGGTTTGAAAGCTACAGTGGCATTAACTTTTCCTGAGTACATTGTCCGGGTAGCTTTAAGAGTACTGTCTTCGTAAGTTAGATCGATTGCTTCGGCAACCAGCGGCAGTTTCTTTTCTACCGCCAGTGACGGCATAAAGTCTACACCCTGGGCGGTATGGGGGGCTATTAAAACAGCCGGTTTCATATTATCAATCAGGGCTGAAAGAGCCTTTTGATATTTTTCGGCGTTAAAGTTTTCAAAAACAGGATCGTCTATAACATTAACCTTCGCACCATAACCGCTTAATTCCTTGGCCATCTCGTCCATGCCGCTGCCGATAAGCAGGGTTTCGAGTTCCGCTCCCATTTCTTCCGCCAGTTTAGGAGCAATGGCCATCATTTCGTAACTAATATCTCTTAGCACTCCCTGGCGGTGTTCCGCCAAAACCAGGATTTTACCCATTATACTAAACCTCCTTTAACAAGGATGGATGCCAGTTTCTCCGCTTTTTCTTCCGGTTCTCCCTCGATAAATTCTGCTGCGCTTTCAATTTCGGGGATATAGAGGCTTTCAAGGATAACCCCTGAGGCATCAAGATTGACTTCAGACGGGTCTACCCCGAGATCATCCAGGTTAAGAACATTTAGCTCTTTTTTCTGAGCCTGACGAATTCCACGAATTGGGGCGTAGCGGGGTTCGTTAATCCCGGTCTGGATGGTGAGAACTGCAGGAAGCTCAAGTTCAACCACTTCTATTAACCCACCTTCCAGCTCACGGTGAGCCCTGACCTTGCCATCCAGGACCTCAACTTTTTTAACCATCGAGGCATGATTGACGCCCAATTCTTCAGCCAGAGCAACACCGGTCGACATATGCCCGTCGTCTTCGGCCCAGCACCCGGTAAAGACCAGGTCAAATTCCTGATCCTTGATCGCCCCGGCCAAAACTCTGGCCACCATGAGCGGATCATGATTTGCTATCCTTTCATCTTCAATCCTGGTAGCCCGGTCACAACCCTTGGCCAGGGCCATGCGGATCATCACCTCGGATTGCTTGGGGCCGATCGAAACTACATCCACTTCTCCGCCCTTGTCTTCCTTAATTAATACTGATTCTTCTACTGCATAATTATCGGCATCGTTAATGTCATAAGAAAACTTGCTGTCATCAACAGTTTTGCCGTCAGAGTTAACCTTTACTTCCGCTTCGGAAGTATCCGGCACATACTTGATACAAACAAAACTTTTCATTAAAAGCTCCACCTCCTGTTTAAATTTAAGGCCTGATCAGGCTTCTATTAGTTCTCCCAGCAATTCAGTTATTTCAGCTACCCGCATTTCTTCCTCGTAACCGAGGCCTTTCATGGCATCTTCCAGGGTTAGCACGCAGAACGGACAGGCAGCAGCAACAATATCAGCACCCAGTTCCCTGGCATCTTTGATTCTTGTATCGGCCAGGCGCTCCTCGGTTGACTGAGATTCTATCCACATTTTGCCTCCCCCGCCCTCGCAGCATAAACTGCGCTCTCTTCGGCGATCAAATTCCAATAGTTCAACCCCCGGGATGCTCTTTAACAGGCGGCGCGGTTCATCGTAAATGCCGCCTTGTTTCCCGAGGTAACAGGGATCGTGGTAGACAATTTTTTTCTGCAATTCACCTTTCCAGGAAAGGCTGCCCTCTTGAACCAGCTCATCCAACAACTGGGTATAGTGATACAGCGGAATTCGTATATCCGGAAAATGGGTTTTGTAGGTTGTGTAACAGTGCGGTGACAGGGTTACAATCCGCCCGGCATTGAAGTTATTTAAATACTCTGTGTTGTCTTCAACCAGCATTTCAAAAAGGCCTTCTTCCCCAATGGTAAATACTTCACTGCCGCAGCAACTTTCATCTTCAGGCAGGAAAGCATAGTCAATCCCGGCCTGGTTAAGCAATTTAACCATATTTTTAGCCACAACCTGGACTCTTGGATCATAAGCAATCGTGCAGCAGGTAAAGATAAGGTTTTCAACTTCCTGGCCTTCCTCAGCTACCTTAACATCAAGACCTTCCATCCAGTCTGTACGGGCTGCCCGCGCCTTTTCCCAGGGGTTCCCCTCGAGGAGGACACTCTGCAAAGCGTCGCGGACAGTCGGTTCCACCTTACCGCTTTCAACAATCATCGAGCGCAGCCCGATTAAAACCTCCAGGGGTTTTAATCCCTTTGGACAGCGGACTGCGCAAGTATGGCAGGCCGTACAATCCCAGATCTCCGCAAGCCTGGCCAGCTCATCAAGTTTACCTTCATCGTATGCTTGGTCAACAAAGTGACGCACGTTTAATTCGGCCCGCACCGTGACCGGACAACCACCGGTACAGCGACCGCATTGTATACAACCCAAAAGATCATATTTTTCGGTGAATGTCTGGTTTTCAATACTCATTATCATACCCCGCATTGTTTAAGGTTAATCATTCAATTTCACCTCCGGCAGGCACCAGTTTTAACTGCCTGGCATACCCGGTTACTGCCGGTTACTTATTTACACCGTAAATAAGCTTGCCCTACCACCTCCATCCATAATCGCAAATTTATACGGTTTAACTTTAATTGTTAGACAGTTTTGATAAAACTACTTCATACTAAAGGTTTCGCCATTTTATAAAAATATCCTGCCTGACTTTTTAATTCTTTAATATTTTCCATGGACAAATATTAACTTGCTTAATAGCTTTTCCCTAAATCAGAATTACAAGGGGCAAGCCGGTGAACATTTAGTAAACTTTTATCGTACCGGCAGCTTCCCCGGTAACTCGGCCGATAACCCGGCCCTCAACTCCTTTTTCCTCCAGTGTTGACAGAAACCTGTCTTTTTGTTTTTCCACAAGGGCAACAAGAAGTCCTCCCGAAGTCTGGGGATCTGCCAGGGGCAGCAGGGCATCTCTTTCTTCTTCCGATTCGCCGCACCATTTAACATGAGGCTTGATGTATTCCAGGTTCCGGTAAGCCCCACCCGGGATCATTCCCATAGCGGCCATTTCTTTTACTCGCGGATAATAGGAGAGCTGGTTATGATCAATTTCAGCTCCGGCTTTACTGCTGACAAGCATTTCATGCAAATGACCCAGCAGGCCAAAACCGGTAATATCGGTGCAGGCGGAAACTCCAACCAGGTTCATCGCTTCAGCGGCCGGGGCATTAAGAGCAGACATCCCCTCAACTGTTTCCCGGTAATCATCTTCAGTTATCATATCACCTTTTACAGCAGTGGTAATAATACCTGTACCAAGCGGTTTTGTTAAAACCAGGCAGTCCCCTGGAAGGGCCCCTTCCCCGCTTATAATCCTGGCCGGATCGGCAACACCTGTCACGGCCAAACCATACTTTGGTTCGGGGTCTTCAATACTGTGCCCGCCCACCACTACCGCTCCGGCTTCGATTACCTTGGCATATCCGCCCTGCAGGATTTTTTCCATGATCGCCAAAGGGTGACAGGAAGCCGGAAAGCAGATAATATTCAAAGCGGTCATGGGCTTTACTCCCATGGCATAAAGATCACTCAATGAGTTGGCTGCCGCAATTTGGCCAAACATATACGGATCATCCACTATCGGTGTAAAATAATCAACCGACTGGACCAGGGCCAGGTTATCGGAAATACGATAAATACCGGCATCGGCAAAATGTTGATCGCGGTTTAAATAATTGGGGTCCTCCTGGACCGGCAATTGACGCAGAACCTGCGCCAGGGCTTCGGGCCCTATTTTAGCTGCTCAACCGGCGCTCGCTGTCATTTGGGTAAGCCTGATTTCTTGCCTCTCCATTTTCGCACCCCTTTCCCAATTTACATTATCATTCATCTCGGCCACGGTTGAGTTCCAATTTAAAGGGAACCCTGTAATCTTCTATACGCCTGGTCAGTTTTTGCTGATCAAAATATTCAAGCAAAGCCTGGGCGTACTTTCTTGAAATGCCGGCCAGGTCCCGGAAACAGGCCAGGGTTAAAGTACTTTCAGAAGCAAAATGCTTTTGCAGCAACCCGGTTGCCTCCCTGTAAGCATCGCTGTGGAAATATAAGTCTTCGCTAACTTTTACCAGGGTCCCTTTTAACAGCAAATAATTTAGGAATTCGTCCCTGCGGTTCGGATCCACCCCGGCCTGTTCAAGCGCATTTTTTAGAGAGGGAGGCTGCAGCCATCCGGACCGGTAAATGTCAATTAATTGATCAAGTTGCTTTTTATCTTTCCCGGATGGCTTTGGTTCGTACCGGTACAGGCTGACCAATTCACCTTTAACTGTCAACCGTTTATTTTCTTCCAGGCGCTTTAGAAGGGCATCGTACTCTTTCTGACCAAAAACTTTTGGCAGCAACCCCTTTAAACGGGCCCGTGACACCCCGGGAGCTAAAGGATACTTCTGATGATAATTTTGCAGTTCGTCAATCAAAGCCTGTTCATATTCTTTTAATTTGTCGGTTAAGATATAAGAATCATCCAGTCTTTCTACCAGGCCGCTTTTTAAATCACCCTGCAGAAGAGCATCTATTATCTCACGGGCCAGCCTGGTTTCTTTTACCAACCCTTCAAGACCGGCTACCTCCAGTTCCTCAAGCTTGCTTCGCAAAAAAGCCTGGTCTCCTCCTGCCGTGGGAGACTGCTTTAATTTCTCAAGGCGAGAAATAACATCGGGACGAAAACGACGATGCTTTTGGGGGTAGGGATCCAGCACCACTCCACCGCCGATAGTAGCCATCGGTGAATAAGAACGAATAACAAAGGGATCGCTTCTTTCAGCCACCAATCCACGGTCCAGTCGGCACTGGGCCGGGCAGCTTTCACCGGGCTGTAAACGGTCCCGATCCAGCAATAAAACCCGGGCCACACTGCGCCCGGTTCCCAGGAAAAAATGAACCGGGTCCAGGTTTTTCAGGCTGCGTGGCGAGTTTGCTAACAGTTCAACAGACACGTCTATTAGTTCGGTCGGCCGGTAGTAACCCGGACTGCTTACCACACTTCCCCTTAAAACTTCATCTTTATCAAGTCCCGAGAGATTCAGGGCAACCCTGCTTCCGGCCGCAGCCTCTTTCACATCCCGGTCGTGGACCTGGATATTACGCACCCTGGCCTCCCGGCCCGGCGGCACAACAGCCACAGTATCACCACTTTTCACAGACCCCTGGATCAATGTGCCGGTAACCACTGTACCAAACCCGGCAATTACAAAAGAGCGATCTACAGGCAAACGCAGGGGTGCTTTAGCATTGCGGCTTTCCAGGCCCGTTGTAAATTCATCGATCAGTTCCCGCAGCTCTTCAATCCCTTCACCTTTAATGGCTGATACAGCGTGAATAGGCGCGTCTTCCAAAAAGGTGCCTTTGAGTTCTTCCCGAATTTCTTCTTTAACCAGTTCTTGCCACTCCC
>PUKR01000217.1 GCA_003552365.1 Syntrophomonadaceae bacterium | reverse complement strand
CCGGTCATGACTCACCTGATCGCCCTGGTCACTTACAACCGTGGGCAACCGCCGGCCAGGGGCACCTGGACCCTGGATTATTACGATTACGGTAAAAATAACCGTGTTGAAGAAATCCCGGAAGAGGAGGACAACCGGAAATGACCGATCCGCTGCTTTTCATTTTACTATCAGCCCTGCTGGTGATTACCGTTTCGGTATTTATTTTTGAAGACCTGATTTATATTGTAATAATATTTGGTGTATACAGCAGCATAATGGCTCTGGTCTGGCAGCAGCTTAACGCCCCCGATATAGCCATAACCGAGGCGGCAGTGGGAATAGCTTCAACTGTATTGATGATCGCGGTGGTTAGCCGGGTCGGAAGGAGGCCGCATTAATGAAAAAACAAAGAATGCTTTTTTTAGCAGTGGTTTTTTCAATCGCTATAGCAGTTAATTACATGTTAGTGCTTGTAGTTATGGAAATGCCCCTTTACGGCAATCCCGACAACCCTCACCACAATTATGTAGCCGAACGTTACATAGAAAAAGGAGTGGATGAAAGTATCGGCTACAACCTGGTCGGCAACATTTTGCTTGATTACCGGGCTTACGATACTTTCCTTGAAACGACAGTGATTTTTTGCGCAGTGGTGGCCGTGGCCTTAACCCTGACGACCTTAAACAAAACGGGGCCGCCACAAAAATAAAAGCAACTTGATAGCCGTATTATTATGCGTAGAACAACAACGAGGTGAAGCAGAAATGTTCGAACCATCACACATACCGGCGACAATACTCATTCTTTTATTTGCAGGGGCCATCATCACCTGCTATCTTGCCCACCGCAACCTGGTTTACGGTGAAACCCTGGTTATAATGATCACCCTGGCGGTTTTTGGACTGGCTTTGTTTTTAATCCCTCCCGTAGTACGTGGTGAACCTGTTGAAAGCGCTTACAGCTTCTTCTCGCTGCCCCTGGCAATCAGTTTACGGGTTGACAGCCTCAGCCTTTATATAGGCCTGCTGATTGCTTTCCTGTGGGTACTGGCCGCCCGTTATTCACCGGAGTACATGCTGCACGGCCACGCCCGGCCCAGGTATTATACTTTTTTGTTACTGGCGCAATTCACCAACCTGGGGGTTGTTTTTGCCGCTGACCTGCTCGGCTTCCTGCTTTTTTTCGAATTGATGGCCGTAACTTCCTATTTCCTGGTGGCTCATGAAGAAGATAACTATGCTTTATTTGCCGGTAATAAATACCTTTACATGTCCATTGCCGGTGGTTTGGGGCTGTTTTTCAGCCTGCTGATTGTTTATCATTTGGCAGGAACAACCGCTTTCGGAGAGGGCCCGCTTCTAACCGCAGCCTCCCCCCTGGCGACAGCGGCTTTCATCGGATTTTTGGTTAGCTTCGGTATTAAGGCGGGCATGTTCCCTCTCCATGTATGGCTCCCTGATGCACACCCGGCTGCCCCTGCCCCCGTCAGCGCCCTGCTTTCAGGGATCATGATCAAGATCGGAGCTTACGGACTTTTCCGGGCTTTTTTCGATATCTTCGGGATTGAACTGATCCTTGAAATGGAGTTGCACCATATCACCCTGACCCTGGCAGTGATCACGATCCTTTTGGGTTCAGCCATGGCACTGCTACAGGATGATTTAAAAAGGCGGCTTGCCTACTCAAGCATCGCCCAGATTGGTTATATATTGCTCGGTTTATCCCTGCTCACCGAAAGGTCGCTGACCGGAGCAGTATTTCATATTTTTACACATGCCATGATGAAAGGCTGCCTCTTTCTATGCGCCGGAGCGATAATTATCCAGACCGGCAAGCGTAAAATAAGTGAAATGAAGGGAATCGGCCTCCAGATGCCTTCAACAATGATCTGCTTTACACTGGCTACATTGAGCATGGTCGGCATCCCACCTTTTAACGGTTTTATAAGCAAACTGCAGCTGGCCATGGGTGCCCTTGATGCGGGAGAACCGGCTTATGTCTTTTTGCTGATCTTTAGCAGTATGCTCAATGCGGCTTATTATTTTCCGATTGTGGTAACCGCTTTTTTTGCCGTCCCAAAAGAGGAAGCCGGCTTGAAAATGGAGGCTGCTCCGGGCATGACAGTTCCAATCGGCATTCTGGCGGCCCTTACGTTTATCCTGGCCGTAGGACCATATAACCTGCCATTGCAGCTGGCCCGGACTATCTCTCAAGGGTTTATGGGGTTATGAAATGTACACAGAATAAGGTGGAGCAATGACTACAACAGCATCTGTTTTGCCGGCTTTGGCCGTGTTTATTCCCGGCCTTGGGGCATTCCTGGCCCTGCTGGCACCTGAAAACTCATTGAGAAGAATCACCATATACTCAGGGTTGGTAACCCTGGCCGGTTTTATTGCCGTGGTTTTGATGATCCCGCAGGCCACGGGCGGCTTAATCCCGGAAAGCAAGCTTCTTTCCCTGCTGCCCGGTTTCGAACTGAACCTGCGGGCGGACTTGCCTGCGCTTTATTTCAGCCTGATGTCAAGTGCGCTCTGGGTTTTTGCAATTGTTTACACCCATGGCTACATGCATGGGCACGGCGCCAGGTTAAAACGGTTCTATTTTTATTACATCATCTCCATGAGCGCTACCATGGGTGTAGCATTTGCCGGCAACCTGTTCACCCTGTACTTTTTCTTTGAAATGCTGACCCTGGCTACATACCCCCTGGTTATTCACTCCGGCACCAAAGATGCACACCGTTCGGGAACCAGATATATTATCTATTGCCTGAGCGGAGGGGCGTTAATTGTTTTTGCCTGGCTGATTATCCAGGCTTACCTGCCCGGAGAATTCTTTCGACCCGGAGGCTATATTGGTTCTTTTCCCGAACAGTCGCACACTCTTCTCACAATCCTGCTAATTATTTTAGTTGCGGGATTCGGAACCAAGGCGGCGATTATGCCCCTTCACGCCTGGCTGCCGGGGGCAATGGTGGCCCCCACCCCGGTTAGTGCTTTGCTACATGCCGTAGCGGTCGTTAAAAGCGGGGTGTTTGGCATTATCAGGGTCCTTTACTTTGTATACAATCCTGATATTATCAGGGATTTAGCCGTTGAGCACTACCTGCTTGTCCTGGTTTCGGTAACCATTATTACCGGATCCATTCTTGCCCTGCGGCAGGATGTTTTAAAACTGCGCCTGGCATATTCTACTATCGGCCAGCTGGGCTATATTACCCTGGGAGCCCTGCTGTTTTACCCGCTGGGTTTGACGGGAGGGCTTCTGCACCTTGTTAATCATGCTTTATTAAAAATTACCCTGTTTTTTTGTGCCGGGGCAATGATCAACGAAACAGGCGTAACCAACATCGGTGAACTGAAAGGGGTAGGACGGCGCATGCCTTTAACCATGCTCTGCTTTGCTGTGGGTGGACTGGGATTGATCGGAATTTTGCCGATTAACGGATATATAAGTAAGCTGTACCTGCTCCAGGGCAGCATGGAAAGCGGGAACCCCTTGTTTGCCTTTGTTATTTTGATCAGTTCTTTACTGAATGCCCTTTACTACCTGCCGATTATCGTTAATGCTTTCTTCAAGGAGGGAACCTTTGACCGGCCTGTCGGTAACGAATCGCATCCGGCCATGCTCATACCGACAATTATCTTGGCCGCCTTGTGCCTGGTCCTGGGTCTTTTCGGTAATATGACCAGTATCCCGGCGGCCGAATACATCGCCGCCTATATTTTAAACTATTAGTTGTCCGGGAGGGATTGCCAATGGAAACAAACAATCCCATTATAAACTGGCTGCCGCTGGTCATTGTGCTGCTGCCATTTTCAGCAGGACTGGCCCTGTACCTGGCAGGCACAGGCAGGCCGAAATTGACAAACACCCTTGTTTTGGTTTCCACTATCCTGCCCCTGGCATTTGCATTTTCTTTTTACCCACGGGTAAAAGCAGGCTTATTTCCCTCACTAACCCTGGATATTTTACCGCCCGTCGGACTTTCATTCCGGGTAGATTACCTTGGGTTTTATACTTTGCTGCTTTTTGCAGCTGCCGGGCTGATCGTAAGCATCTATTCCCTACGATACCTCGAACCTTTTGAAAGCAGGCGACATCGCTACTTCGGCTTTCAACTTTTAGTTTTAAGCGGCTGTTACGGGGTAGCAGCAGCCGGTGATTTTTTCAGCTTTTACCTTTTCTTTGAATTCATGTCGATCATGTTTTTTGTTCTGGTCGCCCATTATCAAACCGGCTCTGCTATCCGGGCGGCTTATAAATTTTTAATCATGACCATTATAGCCGGGGTAACCCTTTTCTTAGCAGTCGCCGTTATCTACTGGGAGACGGGCACTCTTACCTTTGCAGAAACCGGCCTGGGTTTGGAACAATCAACCCTGGTTATGGTCGCTTTCATCGGCTTTGCAGTTGCTTTCGGCATAAAATCAGCCCTGTTTCCCCTCCACCTGTGGATGCCCGACGCCTACAGTGAAGCGCCCCTGCCCGCTGCAACGATCTCTTCCATGATTATGCTCAAAACAGGAGCTTACGGTTTGATCAGGGTATTTGGCAATATATACGGTATCGACTACCTGGCCCAGTTTGACTGGGCTTATTACCTGGTTCTTTTGGGCGCATTTACAATCATCTTCGGCTCCATTGTGGCCCTGGCCCAGGAAGACCTGATCCGCAGGTTGGCCTATTCCGGCATTGCCCAGGTCGGTTATATCATCCTTGGTATTGCCATGATTAACCAGCTGGCCATCATCGGAGCTGCATACCATATCCTGGCACATGCTTTTATGAAAGGCACCTTGTTCCTCTGTGCCGGGATAATGGTCAAAGAAGCAGGCAGCCGGCAGATTGCTAATCTAAAAGGAATCGGGCAAAAACTGCCGGTTACCATGACTTGCTTTACCATTGCCACTCTTACCGCCGTTGGGATGCCGCCATTTAATATTTTTATCAGTAAATGGCACCTGGGCCTAGGTGCCCTGGAACTGGAAGCAATGATCCTGGTCATGATCCTTTTAATAAGCAGCATGCTTAATGCAGCTTACTACTTTCCCATCGTGACCCGGGCTTTCCTGGGAACGGAACAGCTTAATAGCCACAGCGAGTTTTCCGGTTTAACCGGTAATAGTTCAGGTCACCAAACCGCAGGCTTCACAAGCAAGCAAAACAAATTGCCTTTGTTTACAGAAGCCCCGGCCATGCTGCTGGCACCTGTAATTGTGCTCGCCCTGGGCTGCCTGGTTTTTGGGCTGACACCGGTAAACCTGCCCCTTGAACTGATCGAAAGGGGCATTGCAATCTATTTTTAAGAAGGGGTTTAAGCAATACTGATGAACTATCCTGAAACAGCACAACTGAGTATTTTGCCGCTTTTAATTATCCTGCTGCCAATATTATCTGCACCCATAGCGGCAAAGCTTGGCTTGAATAGCGAAGGCCTGCGCAATATATTTGCCGCTGCCGTCACGGCTGCCGTAACCGTTATGAGCGCCGCCCTTTTTCTTTTAACTTACAAGGCTGATGTAATCTATCCTCTACCCGGTTACCTGGATCTTGGCCTGCACCTTTACGCAGACCCAATGGGGGCTTTTTTCACCCTGTTGAGTGCTTTGATCTGGTTTCTGGCCACAGTCTTTTCTATAACTTACATGGATCATGAACACGCCCGAAACCGTTACTACTTTTTCCTGCTGTTAACCCAGGGGGGATGTCTCGGGGTATTTTTAACCGGCGACTTATTCAGCCTGTTTATTTTCTTTGAAATAATGTCCGTTGCTTCATACCTGCTGGTGATTCACTCAGAAACAGACAAAGCAATGGCTGCCGGGCGCAACTACCTGTACCTTGGAATAGGAGGGGGACTTAGCCTTCTGGCAGGAATTTTTTTATTAAAATCAGAGCTCGGCACTACGGCTATTAAACCCCTGCTTGAAATGATCAGCATTATGGATATCCCCCTCTACCTGCCGGCGGCTTTTTTAATTATCGGCTTCGGGATCAAAGCCGGTATGGCTCCCCTGCATATCTGGTTACCACAAGCCCACCCCGTTGCTCCGGCCCCGGCCAGCGGTTTGCTGTCCGGGATCATGATCAAAACCGGTGCTTACGGAATATTCAGGGTCAGCGGGATGATCTTTACCCCGACCGGGGACACTCCCCTGTGGGATGTAACTGCCAACCTGGGGTACGTAATTATCTGGACTGG
>PUKR01000092.1 GCA_003552365.1 Syntrophomonadaceae bacterium | reverse complement strand
CCGGCAGAGAAGCGGTTAAGAAGATAGCTGCCCGGGTAGATATACTGGTGGAAGGATTTCGCCCGGGGGTGATGGAAAGACTCGGCCTTGGCTATGAAGATTTGAGCAAAATAAACGAGCAGTTGATTTATGCTTCCATCAGCGGATACGGAAAAGTAGGGGTTTACCGGAACCGGGCAGGGCATGACCTTAACTATTCTGCTTTAACCGGCCTCCTTGATTTAAGTGCCGAAGAAGATGGTCCCCCTGTAATGCCGGCGGTACAAATCGCCGATATTGCCGGGGGTTCTTTAATGGCTCTAAACGGGATCATGTTTGCTTTATTCAAGCGGATGCGGGAAGGTAAAGGCGAATATGTAGATGTTTCGATGGCCAGGGGGCTGCTTCCATTTTTGGCTTATGCCGCTTCTGGGCAGGCTGAAAGCGGTGAACTGCCGCGCAGGGGCAAAGGTTTAATCACCGGAGCTTTCGCCTGCTATAACCTGTATGAAACAGCCGACGGTAAATATATGAGCCTGGGTGCGCTCGAACCGGTATTCTGGCAGCGGTTTTGCGAAACTGTGGGCAAACCGGATTGGATTGACAGGCAGTTTGTCCAAGAAAAAAGGACCGAGCTGATTGAACAGGTGAAGCAATTGTTTAAAAAAAGAAGCAGGAGTGAATGGGAAGAAACTTTTGCAAAAGTAGATGCCTGCTGTGAACCGGTTCTTGATTTGAATGAAGCCAGGGAGCATCCCCTGGCCAGCCAGGAGGGATACTTTCTAAAAGGGCCTGCAGGTGATTTTATGACCGGGTTTCCCTTGCTTTTTTCCGGGCAGGGCGGTGAACTAAGGCTGGATCCGCCGGGACACGGCGAACATACTGTCAACATTTTAAACAGATTTGGCTTTGGCAAGCGGGAAATCGAAGAATTAAAGCAGAAGAAGGCCATCAAGGAATAATGATTTACTGCTGAACCGCGCTGCATTTTCAATCGGTGCCGGATCATCGAAGAGAATGGCTAAGACTCAGCAGAAACAATAATGATTTGGTTATCACGTTTTTATCTGAAAGAAAGCCTCCGGGTTTTCATTTTTTATTCACCGGTCTCCCCGGTAGCTATATTTAATTTCTACTTTACCTGATCAATTTGTCGATCTATAATGATATATGTTAATCAGCAGGATTCAAGAAAATGATAGTAATCGAATAGAAGAGATCCTTGATTTACTGGCTGTTCATTATCCAGGGGCCGGCAGCGGGCTTGTCTATAAAAGCCCCTACCAGCTATTTGTAGCCACAGTGCTATCTGCACAGACCACCGATGAACAGGTAAATAAAGTTACCGGAAGGCTTTTTAAGGCGGTGCCTACTGTGCATGATCTGGCCGGACTAAATCCGCCTGATCTTGAACCTTACATAAAAAGTATAGGCCTTTACCGGCACAAGAGCCGCTTTTTGGTCGAAGCTGCCCGGGTTATTGTGGATAAATACGAGGCACGGATTCCGGATAAATTCGAAGAACTGGTAAAGCTGCCCGGGGTGGGACGTAAAACAGCCAATATAATTATCAGCAGTGCTTATGGACAGCCCGCTTTAGCTGTCGATACTCATGTTTTCCGGGTATCGAGGCGCTTAGGCCTGGCAGATGGCAAAAATGTTGATGTAGTTGAAGAGCAGTTGAAAACGGTAATCCCGCAGGATCAGTGGATTACTTCGCACCACCGCATGATTGCCCACGGTCGTCAGCTATGTAAGGCTAAGAGTCCCGAATGCATTCGATGCTTCCTAAATAAACTGTGCCTGTATGTGAAAGAAAAGGGGGAAAATAATGGCTGCAGAAAAATTAAAAAGCAGTGACTTGAGAAAAGGTTGCGGTTTAAAAAGTATTAAATTTAAAACTACAGCAGAAGTCCCTCCCCTGGAAGGGATGCTTGGCCAGGAGAGGGCTGTCAGGGCTACAGAATACGGACTGCGGATTAAACGTCCGGGCTACAATATTTTTATGACAGGCCTGACCGGGACCGGAAAATCAAGTTATGCCCAGTCTATCGTCGAAAAAATATCGGCGGAAGAACCGGTGCCTGATGACTGGGTTTACGTGTATAATTTTGAAAAGCCCGGGGAGCCGATCGCCCTTAATCTTCCTGCCGGGCAGGGTGCGGTATTCCGCAGCCGCATCGAAGAGCTGCTAGAGGACTTGAAACAGGATATCCCTAAAGTTTTTGAAGGCGATGATTATGAACAGCAAAAATCAGCTTATGTAAAAGATTACCAGGAAGCAAGGGCCGAACATTTAGATGAACTTAATAAATATGCCCAGGAGAAGGGTTTTGCCCTGAAAAGGACCAGCTCGGGATTTGTCACCATTCCCCTGCAGGAGGGCGAACAGATCGATGAAGATGAATATGCAAAGCTTGACCAGGAAACCAAGGATGAAATGGAGAAAAAATCCAATGAAGTCCAGATTAAGGCCATGGAAATTATGCGCCGGGTGCAGAAACAGGAAAAAGAGCTAAAAGAACAGCTTAAAGAGCTGGATCATAAGTTCGGGCTCGATGCTATCGGTCACCTTTTTAACGAATTGATGGAAGAATATGCTGACTATCCTGCAGTAAAAGACTACCTGGAAGCTTTCCGGGAAGACGTCCTTTCCAACCTATCCGACTTTCGCAGCGATGACGATGAACAGCAGAATCCCATGTTCTGGCTTCAGCAGCAAAGCCAGGATCAATCTGACCGGCGTTACAAGGTAAACCTTTTAGTCGACAATCGAGATACAGAAGGCGCACCGATGGTTTATGAAACCAACCCTTCATACTATAACCTGGTCGGCCGGGTAGAATATGAAAACCGCTTTGGCACGGTCGTGACTGACTTTACGATGATCAAGCCGGGAGCGCTCCACCGGGCTAACGGGGGATACCTGGTTTTACAGGCCCGCGATTTGTTGACCTCCCTTCAATCCTGGGAAGTTTTAAAGCGGGTCTTGCGGACTAATGAAATCAGAATAGAAAATATCAGTGAACATTTTGGCCTGGTGGCCATGTCCACTCTCCGCCCGCAACCCATCCCCTTAAACATCAAGGTTGTCCTGATCGGCAACCCCTTTATATACCAGTTGCTTTACCAGTACGATGAAGATTTTCGAAAGCTGTTTAAAATAAAGTCGGATTTTGACTCTGAAATGGACTGTGAAAATGACAATGTAACCAAAATGGCCAGCTTTATCTCTTATCATTGCAACAACCAGGATTTACGCCATTTTGATCGTGAGGCGGTGGCTGAAATAATTGAATACAGCACCAGGCTGGCCGAAAAGCAGAACAAGCTGAGTACCCGCTTCAACAAAATTGTTGATCTGCTCTTTGAGGCCGATGCCTGGGCTGAACTGGAAGATAAAGAACTGGTGGAACGGGAACATGTAGAAAAAGCGATGGAGGAAATGGTTTACCGTTCCAACAAGTATGAGCAAAAAATTCTGGAATCGATCGAAGAAGAAGAGATCCTGCTTGATTTAGAGGGCAAAAAGGTAGGCCAAATTAACGCCCTATCAGTTTTGGACCAGGGAGATTACCGCTTTGGCCGCCCATCCAGGATAACCGCATCCACTTATCTCGGACGTAAGGGAATAATCAATATTGAGAGGGAAAGTGAACTAAGCGGGAAAATCCACAGTAAAGGGGTTTTAATCCTTAACGGTTACCTGGGGATGCGGTACGGCTCACTGGTACCCCTGAACCTTACCGCCAGCCTTTGTTTCGAGCAGTCGTACGGCGGGGTTGAAGGAGACAGCGCTTCAGCCGCAGAACTGTTTTGTCTGCTTTCCAGCCTGGCTGATGTGCCCCTGCGCCAGGATTTAGCGATAACCGGTTCTATAAACCAAAAAGGAGATGTTCAGCCGGTAGGCGGAATCAACCATAAAATTGAAGGGTTTTACATGGCCTGCAAAGCAAAAGGTTTAAACGGCGGGCAGGGGGTAATTATCCCTGAGAAAAGCCGCAAATCTTTAATGCTGAAAAGGGAAGTAGTTGAGGCTGTAGAAAACGGGCAGTTCAATATTTATACGATCAAAACTGTAGATGAAGGCCTGGAACTTTTATCCGGTTTACAAGCGGGTGAACTGACAGAAGAAGGGGTTTTCCCTGAAAAAAGCTTCAATGAAAAAGTGCTTGACAAGCTGCATTACTTTAACGATGTGATCAACCGGGAAAATAATATAAAAGGACAGGCGAATGGTGTTTCAGGGGATAATGCCTAAATATGAGAAAAATACTTAAGCTGGACAAAGGGTTGAGTATCGTGGATTTGGTCCTGGTTGAACCGGAAATACCCCAAAATACAGGAAATGTGGCCCGCACCTGCGTGATGACCGGGACCAGGCTGCACCTGGTGGAACCGCTCGGTTTTTCGCTCGGAGAAAAGGATGTACGCCGGGCAGGCCTGGATTACTGGCAATATTTAGATTTAAAGCTGCACCATGATTTTGATGCTATAAAAAAAGCCTATCCTCATGCCCGGTTTATTTGTTTTACAACCCGGGGCGATCATTACTATCACCGGATCAGCTACCGGCCCGGTGATTTTTTAGTATTCGGCAGTGAAACAAGCGGACTGCCGGATGATGTTTTAGGTAAAGCGGATCTGGTTGCCAGGATACCGATGGTTGATCAAATCCCCCGTTCTTTGAACCTGGGCAATTCTGTAGCCCTGGTGCTGTACGAGGCCTTAAGGCAGCAGGATTTTCCGGATATGAGCTAACTAACCGGTTTTCTTACAATGTTCCCGTCCCAAATGCAGCACGCCTTAGAGTAGCAAGTGATCTATGTTATAGTGAACAGGTAACCGGATAAAATGCCGGGGGGTAATACGCAGAAGTGCAGTTAGAATTTACTTAGAAGTTAGGTGGTTGGCATACTCGGTTTTGCGGCGATCGAGATAATAGTGGACCAGGAGCACTTTCAAGGTAGCGGTAATGGGGATGGCTAAAATAATGCCGAGCAAGCCCATCAGCTGGGCGCCAATCAGCACGATCACAATTACCGTCAGCGGGCTTAAATCGGTAGCTTTACCTAAAAACACCGGGGTAAAGAGAAAAGCATCCAGCACCTGGACCAGGATGTAAAGCAGCAGGACCAGGAAAATGCTTGGGGTGTCGGGCATCAAGCTGAGCAGCAGGGCCGGGATGGTGGCGACTACCGGGCCAACATATAAGATGATATTAAGAAGACCGGCCAAAATTCCCAGGATAAGGGCAAAAGGCATACCCAGGATAGTAAGCCCGGCCCAGGTTAAAAAGCCGACAAAAAGGCACTTGAGCAGAGTTCCGCGGATATAGGCGCCTACTTTTTCATCGATAATGCCTAAAGCATGTTGAACATTTTCCTTGTAAATCTGGGGGAACATCAGGGTTACATTATGCCTGACTTTATCCAGATCCTGGACCATGTAAAAAACGACAAAAACCATGGCCAGGATAATCCAGGCCCGGGTCACCAGGTCCAGTGACAGTGCGGTTATGTAACGCAGGATTTCCTGGACATTGCTGGGAGCCTGCCTCATAAACTGGTTGGCGTATTCAACAAAAGCTTCGGTGAGTTGAAGATCGAAGCGTTGGTCAAGTTCCTGGAGCTGGGCAATCATGCCGGGTAAGTCCTGCATTAACTCGGTGGTCAAGTAGACGACAAGCTGTCTCATTTCCGAGATCAAACCGGGTATTAACAGGTAAAATAAAAGGACTACGGCTACCAGGATAATGAAAGAAGTAAATGTGGCAGCCAGGACGGGACGGATTCTTTTTTTGATCAGTATATTAACCAGGGGACTGATTGTATAAACGATGAAAACGGCGATAACAATGAGTGAGATAACCGGGGCCAGTTTTGCCAGCAACCAGGCTGCAAAGACTATAGCGGCGGCGAAAAGAACTATTTTTAAAGCCAGGCGGGTTTCCCGATCTTCAAGCAAAACAATGCTCCTCTTATGCTATTATAGGTATATAAATCCAGTCAAAGCTTCAGCAGTTATTTCAGGTAATTGCCGGTTATTAAGGGTTCAAGGGCTTTAATTACTTTGTTCAATCCTAATCTTACCACAAATTAGAAGTTAAAAAAAGCGGCTTGCTCTAAAGGATCTTTAGAGACAAAAATCGAAAGTTAAAAGCGGTATTTAGATAAGGCCGGCTACCTGCACAGCCACTACCAGGCTGTTGATTAAATTT
>PUKR01000054.1 GCA_003552365.1 Syntrophomonadaceae bacterium | reverse complement strand
CAATGCAGGATATCATGCAGCAAAAAAGAATTTTATGATCAACGGGTTATAACCCTGCCTAAGGAGGTAAGGCTCAGTGGAAAAAGATAAAGCTTTGGAAACAACATTATTACAGATTGAAAAACAGTTTGGTAAAGGGTCAATCATGAAGCTGGGACAGGATGCTATCGCCGAAGTGGCGGTAATCCCGACCGGCTGCCTGGCTATTGATGCCGCTTTGGGAGTAGGCGGAGTGCCCAGGGGTAGGGTTACAGAAATATATGGACCTGAATCTTCCGGAAAAACTACGGTTGCCCTGCACATTATTGCCGAAGCGCAAAAAAGAGGCGGGTACGCGGCATTCATAGATGCCGAGCACGCACTGGATCCCCAGTATGCTACTAACCTGGGTGTAAACCTGGATGAATTACTGGTTTCCCAGCCCGACACAGGAGAGCAGGCCCTTGAGATTGCCGAGGCGCTGGTGCGCAGCGGAGCGATTGATATTTTAGTGGTGGATTCAGTCGCCGCCCTGGTACCACGGGCTGAAATAGAAGGAGAAATGGGCGATTCTCATGTTGGATTACAGGCCAGGTTAATGTCCCAGGCGTTAAGAAAATTGTCAGGGGTAATTAGCAAATCCAAGACCAGTGCCGTATTTATCAACCAGGTCCGGGAAAAAGTCGGGGTAATGTTTGGTAACCCGGAAGTCACTCCCGGCGGACGGGCTTTAAAGTTTTATTCTTCCGTGAGAATGGAAGTGCGGAGGGTTGAATCATTAAAGGTTAGTTCCGATCAAATAATCGGTAACCGAACCAAGGTAAAAGTAGTTAAAAACAAGGTTGCGCCACCCTTTAAAGTAGCGGAGTTTGACATTCTTTACGGAAAAGGTATTTCCGCCGAAGGTTCGCTAATCGATTTGGGGCTTGATTACAAGGTCCTAAATAAGAGCGGGGCCTGGTATTCATATGGAGAAGAACGGATTGGCCAGGGACGTGAAAATGTCAGGGAATACTTACAGAACAACCCGGAAGTGCGACAGGAGATCGAAGATAAAGTCCGCGAACTCTCAGGCCTGCCCCGGTCGGCGGCAGCTAAAAACAAAGCTGCAGAAGAAAAAGCTGAAAGTGAGGAAGGTAAAGACCGGAACTCTGATCAGAAACAGAAGTAAACTGGAGCTGAAAGAAATTGGAGCAAGAAGAAGCCCTCAAAAAAGCGCGCAACATGGTACTGCGGTTTTTGACTTATCGGGCTCGCAGCCGGAATGAAGTTTGGGATTACCTTACCCGGCGTAAGGGTTTTACAGAAGATGTAAGCAAAGCAGTAATCAACGAAATGGTAAATTATGGTTATATTGATGATGAGAGCTTTGCCAGGGAGTTTGTTTCATCCCGTAAAATGCGCGGGTTTGGGGTACTAAAAATCCGTTACGAACTTTCATTGAAAGGATTAGATTCCCGGTTGATTGAGCGGGTTATTGAAGAATCATTTAACCCGGAGGATGATTTAATTAGAATTAAGGAAATTATTGATAAAAGAAATCACAACAAGCGGGATCGTTTGGAATATGATGAACGGTGGTTTAACAAAGAAGCATCATTTTTAAAAAGACGCGGTTTCCAGGACAGCTTAATTGTCATTGCTCTTAAAGAGTACGACCATTCTGAGTAGTCTTATCTTGACATAATATTTTTTACAAGTTAGAATTGTAACAGACAAAAAGTATAATGAGATTAGTGTTCAGTTCATAACTAATAAGAGAAAGTTTTTGGTGCCGCTAGGCACTCTGAATAAATAAAAATGCATAAGTTCTTGGATTAAGGGGTAAGTGTACCTTATTCTGACCTTTCTCTTTTAAGCTGTGTCCTGGACACAGCTTATATTTTTAAAAGCACTAGATCGTGGCAATACTTAATCAACGGAGGTGAGCACCATGCTGGAAACAGTGTTGATAATTGTCGCCGCCCTGTTAATAGGAATCGGTGGTGGTTATTTTATACGTAAAGTAATTGCCGAGGCTAAAATATCATCTGCAGAAGCAGCGGCCAAAAAGATTATTGACGAAGCTGAACAAAAAGCCAATTCTTTGAAAAGAGAAAAAGAACTTGAAGCCAAGGAAGAAACCCACCGGTTAAGAAGCGAGCTGGAAAAAGAAACCAAGGAGAGGCGCTCTGAACTGCAGCGCCTGGAACGAAGGTTGGTGCAAAAAGAGGAAAGCCTTGACCGGAAGATCAGTAATGTTGAGCGTAAAGAAGAAGAACTAAGAAAAAAGGAAGAGCAGAACCAGGAAGCAAAGGAAAAACTGGATCAACTTTATCAACAACAATTGCATGAGTTGGAAAAAATCTCGGGGATAACTTCTGATGAAGCAAAAGAAATCTTGATGCAAAGTGTAAGGGAAGAAATTGAACATGAAATGACCATGATGGCCAAGGAAATTGAAAACCAGGCCAAGGCTGAAGGCGAAAAGAAAGCCAGGGAAATTGTTACCCTGGCTATACAACGCTGTGCGGCCGATCATGTATCTGAGTCCACAGTGTCGGTTGTTAATTTGCCCAATGATGAAATGAAAGGAAGGATCATCGGCAGGGAAGGAAGAAATATCAGGGCCCTGGAAACCCTGACCGGAATTGATTTAATTATTGATGATACCCCGGAGGCTGTGATTATTTCGGGGTTTGATCCAATCAGGAGAGAAGTGGCCAGGCTGGCCCTGGAAAAATTGGTCAGCGACGGAAGGATACACCCGGCCCGGATCGAAGAGATTGTGGAAAAAACCCGCAAGGAAGTGGACGCTCAGATCAAAGAAGAAGGGGAACGGGCGGCATTTGAAACGAAAGTCCATAGTTTGCATCCGGAGGTAATACAACTTTTAGGCAAACTCCGCTTTAGGACCAGTTATGGACAAAATGTCCTGCAGCACTCTATTGAAGTGTCGCACTTAGCGGGAATTATGGCAGCAGAGCTCGGACTCGACGTTAATCTCTCCAAGCGAGCCGGACTGCTTCACGACATAGGCAAGGCGGTAGATCACGAAACAGAAGGCTCTCATGTGCAAATCGGCGCAGACCTGGCAAAAAAATATAAAGAATCACCGATTATAATCAATGCTATTGCAGCCCATCACGGTGATACCGATTTCAATACTTTGGAAGCAGTGTTGATTCAATCTGCCGATGCCATCTCAGCAGTTCGTCCCGGGGCACGCCGTGAGACTCTCGAAGCATATATCAAACGGCTGGAAAAACTGGAAAACATTGCTGATTCGTTTGAAGGAGTAGAAAAAGCTTACGCCATCCACGCCGGCCGGGAAATCAGGATTATGGTTAAACCGGACCGGATTGACGATTACAATTCAGTAAAAGTAGCCAGGGAAATTGTAAAAAAAGTTGAGAGTGAACTGGAATACCCCGGTCAAATTAAAGTGACTGTAATCAGGGAAACCAGGGCAGTGGATTACGCCAAGTAAGGAACACCGGTCCGGTTGTCCGGTAAATCAACCAGCAGTGTATACATATTGCCGGTGTTGAGCTGCACGGCAAGATAAGATGAATTGTAAATCAACAAAAAGGTGCTTTAAAAAGCACCTTTTTTTATAACCGGCAGGAATAAGCCGTATTAGAAAAGAATATTTATATTGAATGTTTACATTGTTTAAGCTATTTTAGCCGAGTTTAAGTTAAAAAAGTTCTCATTAAAGCAGGAGCTGTAAAAATGCGCCTTTTATTTATAGGCGATATTGTCGGTAAGCCCGGCAGGAAATATTTAAAAAAATATTTACCATCTCTTCGGGAAACACACAATATCGATTTAACGGTTGCCAATGCAGAAAATGCAGCCGGTGGAGCAGGTTTAACGGAGAAAGCTTTTAAAGAAATTAACCAGTCCGGAGTGGATATTTTAACCGGCGGCAATCATACCTGGGATCAGAAAGATATTTTTAATTTTATAGAGAGGGAAAAAAGTGTCATCAGGCCGGCAAATTACCCTCCTCAAACCACACCCGGGCGAGGTTCTGCGGTAGTTGAACTTGAAAGATCGAATTTAAAAGTGGGAGTTTTAAATTTATTGGGCAGGGTCTTCATGGAACATGTTGACTGCCCGTTTAGGGTTGCTGATGAAGCGGTAAAACGTTTAAAAGAGAATGCAGAGATAATCATTGTGGATTTTCATGCAGAAGCTACTTCAGAAAAGCAGGCCATGGGCTGGTATTTGAATGGAAGGGTAAGTGCGGTAGTTGGAACCCACAGTCATGTGCAAACTGCCGATCAGCGAATCCTGTCCGGTAATACCGCTTATATAACAGATGTCGGAATGGTTGGTTTATACGACGCAATTCTGGGGGTTGATAGGGATGGGCCAATAAAGAGGTTTTTGACCCAGCTACCGTGTAAGTTTGAAGTGTCAAGTACCGGAAAAACTGTTTTTAATGCCGTAATAATCAACATAAATGAGAGGAGTGGGGCAGCTGAAGCTATAGATAGAATCTTTGAAGTATGTTAAGCAGGTTACATCAAATTATTCTTACAATTCAGGCAGGAATTTTGTAAAATTGAGCGAATTATTACAGCAAATCCGCAAAGGAGGATTACCACATAATGGAAGTATTAAAGGTCTCAGCAAAGTCCAATCCTAATTCTGTAGCTGGAGCCCTGGCAGGCGTGCTTAGAGAAAGAGGGGGAGCAGAAATTCAAACAATAGGTGCGGGAGCCCTCAACCAGGCAGTTAAAGCGGTTGCGATCGCAAGAGGGTTTGTTGCCCCTGGTGGTATTGATTTAATTTGTATCCCAGCCTTTACGGACATCGAGATTGACGGGGAGGAGCGGACAGCAATAAAGCTGATCATTGAACCTCGCTAAAATTGCATTTTAAATGCTGTATCGATGGTGGAAACGCCCTCAACTCCTTATTGATGAGGGTGTTTTTTTGCCCGTTTTATATATAGACTATAGGTTGTCCTCACCCGTCCAATAAGCTGCATGGTTGAGTTATAATATATGAATCTTTGCTCAGCCGGTCTAATACGTAATGGAAGTGAAACTGGCCTCACTTTGCAATCACGTGGTTTATAATGATGCTAAAGCTCGTCATTAAAGAACCGCATACAAAGGAAGCCGGTACATTGGATTATAACAAAACAATAACTAGCAGATAATATAAAAAAACAGGTAGGCTTAAAAGATGAAAAAAGTAGATATGCATATGCACAGTAATGTTTCAGATGGCTTATACAGTCCTGCAGAGCTAATGAAACTGGCCGACACCTACGGGTTAAGCGCTGTAGGATTAACTGATCATGACAATGTGGAAGGTTTACCTGAAGCTGAAAGTGCGGCTTCAGAATTCGGTATTGAGCTTATTCCCGGGGTTGAAATCAGCATTCTGCATAATGACGAAGAAATTCACATTCTCGGCTATTATCCACGTAAATTAAATTTACTGTGTGAAGCTTTAAAACAAATCCAATCCGAAAGGTTTAGACGGATGGAAAAAATGGTGGACAGGTTAAAAAGACTGGGTTTTAAAATTAAGTTTGATGAAGTTTTAGAAGAAGCGGGAAACGCTGCTCCGGGTAGGATGCATCTGGCCCGGTTGCTGTATAAAAAGAAATATGTGCATACCGTAGACGAAGCTTTTTCATTATATTTGACCCGAAACCGGGAAGCTTATGTTCCCCGGGAAACCATGAGCCTGAAGCAAGCCATGGCCCTGCTGCGGAAAGTGGGAGCAGTTATTGTAGCCGCCCATCCCGGTTACAATAAAACTGATATTGTGGGATTGATGATGCCCATGGGGTTGCATGGGATAGAAGTTTTCCATCCTGATCACAGCAAAGAGCAGGGAAGAAAATATAAGAATATGGCCCTGGAAAATAAGTTGTTAATTACCGGCGGGTCTGATTTTCATGGAGATAACAGGAAAAACATAAGGTACTCCCTTCAATGGGCTATTTCCGAAAAGTACTTGCAACAACTAAAAGAAGCGGCCGGGCAGCGCCAGCAGATGTGGTAATTAAATTTTCTCTTTTCATCAGGGCTGAAAAATGATAAAATCTTATATACATTTATTTTCGGGGCTTAATTTATACTCTGTTCTTGAACAGGAACGAGCCAATTTAAAAGTCAGCATTTGATAAGGGCCAGTAGTTGTTGTTATTCTAGCTAACTTAAAGAAAGAAGGAGATATTCTTGGAACTGCCGTATCAACCTGGATTTTTTGGCTTAACCTGGGGCCACGTAATTTTACTGATCGCCGGCTTAGGCTTTATTTACCTGGCAATTGTCAAAAAATGGGAACCATACGAGCT
>PUKR01000137.1 GCA_003552365.1 Syntrophomonadaceae bacterium | reverse complement strand
CCGCGGCTGAAGGCAGAACCGTGTTGGAGAATGTGGCTAAAGAACCTGAAATAGTGGACCTTGCAAACTTTTTGAATGCTATGGGAGCAACCGTAAGGGGCGCAGGAACAGACGTTATTCGTATTGATGGAACTAAAAATTTTAAAGGGGTCAGGCATGCCATTATTCCTGATAGAATTGAAGCCGGTACTTTCATGCTTGCCGCAGCGGCGACCAAAGGAAATGTTACTGTGGAAGAGGTGATCCCCAAGCACCTTGAAGCCATCACTGCAAAATTAAAGGAAACAGGCGCGAAGGTTACTGTGGAGCCTGAAAGAATTAATGTTAAAGTTACCGCGCCGCTGAAACCTTCCGATCTAAAAACATTTCCATATCCCGGGTTCCCAACTGATCTACAGCCGCCCGGAATGGTTTTATTGACTGCCGCGAACGGTTTAAGTGTAGTAACTGAAAATGTGTTTGACGGACGTTATAACCAGGTTGATGAACTTAAACGAATGGGTGCCAAAATTAAGGTAGAAGGAAGAACTGCCCTGGTAGAAGGCGGTCAGGCATTATCAGGGGCGCCGGTTACCGTGTCCGATTTGAGATCAGGGGCTGCGTTGATGATTGCTGCACTGATGGCTGAAGGAGAAAGTCGGATCAGCGAGGTTGAGCATATTGATCGCGGCTATGAAAACTTTGAACATAAATTAATTCAGCTGGGAGCATCGATTAAACGCGTTAGCGTAGACAATTATAATCAGCTTTCGGGCAGCCAGGATTAATCCGCGTAAGCTTTCAATGAGTCCGACCCTTTACGAACATAAATGCATGTTATAAACTTGTATTTACACTTGAAAGATAATGTTTATTAGCTTTCAGATAGGAGGTTTCTCCATTGGAACAGCAAAAAGGTTATAATTACCGGCCTCGTCGAGGAGGCGCCTGGGCTTTTATCGGTTATTTGTCTTTTGGAATTCTGGGCATTTTGCTGGGGGCAGCCCTGGTTTACGGGCTATTTGCTTTTTTCCTGATTCCGGCAGAAGATGAAATCCCACCGGAAGAACCGGTAGAAGAAGTTCCCGAAGAGGTTGATGAAGAAACGGTGGACGAGCCCTTACCTTCTCCGGACAGGGATTCAGATACGGTAGAGGTGGTTGAACAGGTTATGCCCGCGGTTGTCGGGGTGAGTAGCCACAGAGATATCGGGTATTTTGGTGATAGGCAATTTGAGGAAGCAGGTTCTGCTTCCGGGGTTATTATCTCGCCGGATGGCTACATCGTAACCAACCAGCATGTAATCGAGCAAGCCGAGGAAATTATGGTGGTGATCCCTGATGTGGGGCAATATGAAGCAGAGCTTTTAGGAGAAGATCCCCTTACTGACTTAGCCCTGCTCAAAATCGATGAATCCGGCCTTACCTATGCTCCCTTTGCTGATTCGGGAAACACAAGGGTTGGCGAAACGGTTTTAGCTATCGGCAATCCACTCGGGCTGCAGCAAACCGTAACAGCGGGAATAATCAGCGCTGTTGAAAGGCAGGTAATGATCCCCGGGACCGAATACGCCCATACCTTTATCCAGACCGATGCCGTAGTTAATCCGGGCAACAGCGGAGGTCCGCTTGTAAACCTTGAAGGTGAAATAGTCGGTATTAATACCGCTAAAGTAGCGTTGGCCGGGGTAGAAGGAATCGGCTTGTCGATACCCAGCAATACGGTGGAAAGGGTGTCCAGCGACCTGGTTGAATATGGAAAGGTGCATCGTCCTCACATGGGGGTTTTGATTGAAGACTGGATTGATTATGACGACCCTGCGCCCGATAAGGGAATTCATCTGGTAGAAGTGGTTCCAGGCAGCCCTGCCGATGAAGCAGGGTTGCAGGAAGGCGACGTAATTGTTGCCGTTAATGGCCAGAGCACCGATTACCTGGCCAAATTATTTGACAAGCTCCTTGCCTATTATCCGGGAGATACTGTAACCATTACTTTCTACCGTGACGGTCAACAGAATGAAACCGCTCTTACCCTCGAAGAGAGACCTGATGATATCGGTCAAGGCCCCTCATTCCCTGAAGACGGGGAAGAATGGGAAGACTTCTTTGAAGAAGAATTCTTTGATTAGTTCGCAGGAGGGCAACAGGTGCGGTTAATATTTATTTTTGTTGACGGGATAGGCCTGGGCAATAATTTTAAAGATAATCCTTTTGTTTTTTCGAAAACCCCGGGAATATCCTCTCTTCTTGAGGGTATGCCTTTAACTAAAGAGGCAAAAGGGTTTGTTGGATCGAAAGCCTCACTTTATGGTGTTGATGCAACCCTGGGCGTGCCGGGCCTTCCCCAGAGTGCAACCGGTCAAACTGCCCTGTTTACCGGGACCAATGCGCCTCGTTACCTGGGAAATCATTTAAGGGGGTTCCCTAACAGTCTCTTAAGAAAATTAATCGCTGATTATTCTATGTTCAAACAGCTACAACAAGAGGGAGGGCGGGTTGCTTTTATTAATGCATATCGTCCTCCTTTTTTTGATCTGTTAAGGCATGGTTTGCCCGGAAATCGCTATTCTTGTTCAACCCTGATCACTTTTTACGGCGGTTTGCCATTTTATGGCCTGGGAGATTTGAAAGCAGGAAAAGCGCTTTATATGGATATCACGAATGAAATATTACAGCGGTTGGGATTTGAAGTTTCCTTGATTTCCCCGGAAAAAGGAGCAGAGCACCTGGTTCAGATCAGCCGAGATTTTGATTTTTGTCTATTTGAATATTTTCTAAGCGATCTCGCCGGACACCTGGGAGATCGCTCCGAGGCAAGCCGGGTGATTAACATCCTGGATCGCTTTATCGGGACTTTAACCGAGCTGATAGATCCCGGGGAAGATATGGTTTTAGTCTGCAGCGATCATGGCAACTTGGAAGATTTGCGGATTCGTAACCATACCTTGAATGAAGTCCCTGTTTTATTGGTTGGCAATCAGAAGGCCAGGGAATTATTAAACGGCAGCCTTAATTCTTTGATTGACGTTTTACCGCTAATCAAGAAATTATTGAAATACTGATTTGCCCGGAAAGATAATGGTCCAAATTTACGGGCAATCGGGTTTTGGTTAATGCAGGGCAATGCTCTGCTGCCAAAGCACCGTTGCACTTAAAGGCAGTGAAGTTCCAGTGACCAAATTTAATGGAAAAAATGGTTTAGATGTTGTTTGTTTAACTGTTAGCATGTTTGCTACTAATTGTTACCTGGTTTTTTGCACGGAAACCAGGGAAGCTGTGGTTATCGACCCGGGTGCAAACGGAAAAGGAATCATTGAAAAAGTTAAAAGTTACGGTTTATCAATTAAATATATAATTAATACCCATGCGCATGTCGATCACATTGGAGCAAACGGAAAAATCAAAGAAACATTTAAAGTTCCAATTTTACTTGGTGAAAAGGATTTGCAAATTTATGAGAAGCCGGCTTTTGGCCTCAGCCTGTTTTTTAAAAAGCAGCCAAAGCCGGACCGGTTAATTTCTGAAGGAACCCGTATATCTTTTGGCAGGGTTTACCTGGATGTGCTGGAGACCCCGGGACATTCACCCGGCAGTATAAGCTTATTATCTGAGAACGCTGTTTTTTGTGGGGATACCCTTTTTTCCGGCTCAATAGGTAGAACTGATTTACCCGGAGGTTCTCATGAGCAGCTAATAAAAAGTATTCACGAAAAGCTCCTTGTATTGCAGGACCATGTAGTTATATATCCGGGGCATGGACCGATTACAACTCCGGGTAATGAAATCTTTGCCAATCCCTTTATTGACCTTTCCGGCTAACAGGGGTTATAATTTTCCTGGACCTCATTTTTACAAAAATTTTTTGCCTCAGCAAGCAGGATTATTTAATATCGTAAAGAATAACCTAAAATAAGAAAGAGAAGAGTGCTTCATATCACAGATGATCTTGCCTGGTCCATAGCCGTTATAAAATAACCATACCTCCTTTTTGAGGAAACCGAGCCCTAACTTGCCATAAGTATAATATTTTAGACGGCAAGAACCCTTTCAGCTCAACCTCCTGGGAACTAAAAAGGTCAATCGATGCTTGCAGCTTTTAGCAAGCGGCCGCTTGTATATTATTGAACCACATTAAACGGGCAAAAGTTTTTTACATAAATGAATTTTTAGTGAACAGCCAGGGGACATACTGAATTATGGGCCGTAGATATTGCAAAGAGGGTTAGATATGGCCTGTGGAGCATAAGTTTTAATTGCTTGACCTGTATGGGTACAGGTCGCCGAAGCCTGAGCAGCGGCCGGCGAATGCCAGGGGCAATCAAAAAAGCGAAAACCCGCAGCCTTACTCGCCACGGTTGCCCATGAGGAACCGGCACCAGTTAAAAATGCAGTTCGGCTGAGCAGAAAAACCATAAAGTTGCCGGAGAGGATACCTGAAAGATCAAGAATATGAATGTTTTAATAGAATATTTGGTAGCAAAAATAAAAGGTGGTGCAGTGTTTTGGATCCAAAAAAGTTAAAAACAATGAACTTGCATGAACTACATCGACTGGCTAAGGAACATGAAATAAAGGGCCAGTCTACAATGCGGAAGCAGGAGCTAATCGACTCACTGGCTAAGTTATTTTCTGAGAACGGGGAACAACACAGTGCTTCTGGAATGCTCGAAATAATGCCGGATGGTTTCGGCTTTTTGCGCCGCAAAAAATATAATTTTTCAGAAGACGACATCTATATTTCTGCATCACAAATACGCCGCTTCAGTATGAGGACCGGTGATATAATCAGCGGAAGAATTCGTCCGCCAAAAGACAACGAACGTTATTATGCCCTGTTACAGGTCGAGGAGATAAACGGAGAAGATCCTGAAAAGCTTTCCTCTCGCCCGCCTTTTTCCTCCCTGGTGCCAATTCACCCTGACGAAGTTATTAAGATGGAAACAGACTCGCAAATATTGTCAACCCGCATTATCGACCTGCTTATTCCCATCGGTAAGGGCCAGCGAGGGCTGATTGTCTCTCCCCCAAAAGCAGGCAAAACAATGCTTTTGAAACAGCTCGCAAACAGTATTTCCACCAACCACCCTGAAATTAAGTTAATTATCTTGCTAATCGATGAACGGCCGGAAGAAGTTACCGATATGGAGCGCAGTGTTGATGCCGATGTGGTTAGCTCCACGTTCGATCAAAAACCGGAAAACCATATTCGCCTGGCTGAGCTGGTGCTGGAGCGCTCCCAGCGCCTGGTTGAACAGGGCGAGAATGTGGCCGTATTAATCGACAGCATAACCCGTTTAACCCGGGCGTATAACCTGGTTATCCCGCCCAGCGGCAGAACCCTTTCGGGCGGTATCGATCCCAGTGCTTTTTATAAGCCAAAAAGGTTTTTTGGCGCTGCCCGTAATATTGACCAGGGTGGCAGCCTCACGGTACTGGCTACGGCTATTGTCGATACCGGAAGCAGGATGGATGATGTTGTCTACGAGGAGTTTAAAGGTACCGGTAACATGGAGCTGCATTTGGACCGGAAGATAGCCGATCGCCGTATTTTCCCGGCTATCGATATTTCCCGTTCGGGGACCCGCCGGGAAGAGCTGCTGCTTGATGAGCATAAGATCGAGTTGATGTGGGCTTTAAGGCGTGCTATGGGCACCAGCACCAGCATTGAATTCCTGGAAAAACTCATGGACAGGTTGAGAAAAACTAAGTCAAATGAAGAGTTCCTCAGCAACATGCATACCATGTAATCAGCCTGGCCGTCTAACTTTAGAAAGAGAGCGTAGTCTCTATGTTTCAACCGATTAAACGCAAAAGGGTTTACACAGAAATCATCGAGCAGCTGCGTGAGTTGATCGAAAGTGGCGAATTGCAGCCCGGAGATAAATTGATGTCGGAACGGGAAATGGCCGAAAAGCTCCAGGTCAGCCGTTCTTCCGTGCGGGAGGCCTTTCTGGCTCTTGAGTTAATGGGCGTCCTGGAAAGCCGGAGCGGTGAAGGAACTTTCGTCAGTTCGGTTTCCGGATCGGCAGAATCAATCCAGCCGCTGACCATGATGCTGCTGATGGAAAAGGGCACCTCCAACGAACTGCTCGAATTAAGGCGGATTTTGGAAGGGGAGGCTGCTTACTTGGCCGCAGAAAGAGCTTCCGAAGAACATATTGAAAGAATTAAAGATTATTTGGCCATGATGGAAGAGGATTATCAAAAAGGTTCCCTGGGCGAGGAAGCAGATGCCTGCTTTCATGTAGCTTTAAGCGAAGCAACCGGCAACCGGGTGCTTCAAAACCTGATGAGCAAGGTTTCCGATCT
>PUKR01000045.1 GCA_003552365.1 Syntrophomonadaceae bacterium | reverse complement strand
TAGCATATCACTGATAGCTCCCATCTTAAGTATTGCCCTAAACCGGTCCTGCTACTTATTTTTCCCCGGGTCTTATGCTAATTTGGCTGGCCCCGGCGGCCTGGATCCATGCTAGTCGACCGGCTGCGCCTTTTGCCTCAATAGACATTGTAGCCGCTTTGCCTGCAACGCCCCCATCCAGAATGCAGCAAGGACCGAGTAACAACAATTTTAGTATAAAGGTCGGGGCGTGATTAAGTTAAAGCGTCTACTTGCCCTTGGGTTTTTCTAAGGGGATCCCTTCTTTACACATGGGACACTCGTCCGGATCGTAGGACTCTATCTCCATGGCAAAAACTGAACTTGTGGGCAAACCAAAATCTATTTTGCCCGAAGAGCGATCAAATATAACCGATACGCCGATCGGTTCTGCAGCCAAACTGTGCAGCAAATCGATCACCTTCTGCACCGAACCGCCGGTGGATACCGCATCTTCAACCACCAAAACCCTTTCACCTCGATCAACCTTGAAGCCGCGCCTTAGAACCATTTTACTTCCCTCCGGTTCGGCATATATTGCCCGGGCTCCCAGCTGCCGGGCCACTTCATAAGCCAGGACCACTCCGCCCATAGCCGGCCCAATAACGGTTTCGATTCCTTCTTCTCTAAAGGGAGACGCCATATTGCTGCCGACAGTTTCTACATATTCAGGGTACTGGAGCAGCTGCGAGCACTGCATAAACCGGTTGGAATGCCTTCCCGAAGTAAGCAGGAAGTGCCCCTCCAGGATCACTCCCGTTTCCGCAAAAACTGTTTCAGGATCATCCAGCCAGCTGTAGAGGTGACCATTATCCAAACTATCGCTCATCATCCAACCCTCATTTCCTGCAAAATATTATTTGCTGCGGCAGCCGGATCTTCCGCACGGGTGACCGGGCGGCCTACAACCAGGTAATCGCCGCCTGAGCTGATTATTTCACCGGGGGCTGCTATCCGCGACTGGTCCCCCCGATCGGCACCGGCCGGCCTCACTCCCGGCGTTACCGTAAGCAGTGATCCGGAAAGGTTGCGCTTAACTGCCGCCACTTCCAGGGGTGAACAGACCACTCCGTCAAGCCCGCATTCTGCAGCAAGCACGGCCAGTTTTTGCACTTTCTCGTTTAAATCAACCGGGCAGCCGGTTTCAGCCAGGTCTTTTTCGTTCAAGCTGGTCAGCACGGTTACAGCAAAAAGAAGAGGCCGGTTATTCCCCCCGCCGGCAAGAGCTTCCCGTGCCGACTCCAGCATGGCCCGTCCACCGGAGGCATGGACATTAACCATCCACACACCCAGTGAAGCAGCCTGCTTAACGGCCGCAGCTACGGTGTTGGGAATATCGTGAAATTTTAAATCCAGGAATATATGGTGCTTTAAAGCCAGTTCTTTAACCAATTCGGGCCCGCCGGCCATGTAAAGTTCAAGACCAACCTTGAAACCGACCCCGAGAGGAGCAAGCTCAGTAACCAGCCTTTTTGCCTGCAAGGGATCCGGGTAATCGAGGGCGATAAGCAAACGGTTTCCAGGAGTTTTCATTTTAGTCAGCTCCTTTCTGCCTGCGGGCAACCCCTTCAACTTCAGCCAGGGAATTATAGCCCTTATCATGCAGGTAACCGGCCAGACCTTTATTTATCTCTACAGGCAGCCCGGGGTTATAAAAAAGCCCTGTGCCGATAGCTACCGCCCTGGCTCCGGCCATGATAAACTGGAGGGCATCATCGGCGGAATTAATGCCGCCCATGCCCAGCACCGGAATTCTAACCGCTGCGGCTGCCTGCCAGACCATTTTTAAAGCTACCGGCATAACGGCAGGACCGGAAAGCCCCCCAAAAGTATTGCCAAGCAGGGGCTTTTGATTTTCGGTATCAATCAACATCCCCGCTAAAGTATTAATCAGGGATAAGCCGTCAGCGCCCGCTGTTTCGGCGGCCCTGGCCACGGTAGAAATGTCGGTGACATTAGGAGTAAGTTTAATCACAAGGGGTAACTCGGTTTCCCGCCGCACCTTTTCCACCAGCTTTGCAGTTGCTTTAGGGTCGGTACCAAAGGCCATGCCTCCCGCTTTAACATTGGGACAGGAAATGTTTATTTCAAGCCCGTCAATGCCTTCTTTTCCGTCGAGGCGCGAGGTTACGGCAGCATATTCATCGGGGCTGCAGCCAACTACATTGACGATAACTTTTGTTCCGCTGTTTCTTAGCGCCGGCAGGTCTTCTTTTAAGAAGTACTCCACGCCGGGGTTTTGCAGGCCGACGGCGTTCAGCAGGCCGCATGAGGTTTCTGCTAACCTCGGAGGGAGATTGCCCGTCCACGGTTCGAGCGAAATACCTTTGACAATAATCGCTCCAAGTGTCCTGAAATCAAGGAGTTCCCGGTATTCGTGACCATAGCCTGCGGGTCCCGAAGCCAGCAGCACCGGCGTTTTCAACTTGATTCCGGCCAGGTCTACCTGCAGGTTGAGATCACCATGATTATTAAGATCAGCCCTGTTCATCAAAAACAACCTCCTCTACCGGAAAGACGGGGCCGTCTTTACAAACTCTTCGGTAACCATTTCCAGTTTTTATCACGCATCCTACACAGGCGCCGATCCCGCAGGCCATCCGTTCTTCCACCGAAACCCAGCCCGGGACACCATGGCTCACGCACAAGCTTTTTACCGCAGCAAGCATGCCGCAGGGACCGCAGGAAAAAACAGCCGAAGCCTCTTTTATTTTGACTGCAAGCAGCTCCGGGGCAGTCCCCTTTTCTCCCCTGCTGCCGTCTTCGGTAGCTTCCAGGGTTATAAGTCCGGGTAAATCAAGATCACTTGATGGGCAGGTAAGCATGGTAGCTGAAGGAGCCCCGTAAATCAGCAGCCGCTCTTTTTGGGTTGAAGCAGCCAGGAAAACCAGGGGCGCAATGCCCGCCCCGCCGGCTACAAGCAAAGAACCTTCCGGCATGGCCGGAAAACCGTTTCCCAGGGGGCCAAGCAGGGACCAGGTTTCATTTTTTTTAGCTGCGGCCAACATAGCAGTGCCCGGCCCTTTAACCTCTATAAAAAAGCTTATTTGCCCCTGCCCGGGATTTGCATTAAAAATACTGAACGGCCGGGGCAGCATTGGCCGCCTGCCGGAAAACATGTACACCTGGACAAACTGCCCGGGGCGCGCTGCCGCGGCAATTTTCGGAGCTTCCAGGCTCAGGCGGCAAAATCCGGGGGCAACCATTTTCCGATCTAAAACCCGGCCCTGCTCGATAGCAAATTCCGCCTGCGCAGGTTTATTCAGTTAAAACACCTTCCTTCATGGTTACCCGCCCGCCGACTATGGTATAAACCGGGGCTCCGAGCAGGCGGCGCCCGGCAAATGGGGTGTTTCGCGACTTGGAGTGCCAGGAGTCAGGGTCAACTATATAGCTGCGGTTTAAATCCAATATCGTCAGATCAGCCGTGCTTCCTTCTTTTAAGGTTCCGCTGTCAAGCTGCAGGATCCTGGCAGGCCCCGTGGAAAGCCGATCAACCAAAACCGGCAAAGTAAATTCTTTAACCCGTTCAGAATTTACCTCATCAAGCATCAGGGGCAGTGTAGTTTCCAGGCCTGCAATGCCAAAGGGAGCAAAATCATATTCCATGTCCTTGTCGTCAGGGTGGTGGGGAGCATGGTCGGAAGCAATCGCATCAATAGTTCCGTCCAGAAGCCCCTCCCAGAGGGCCTGCCGGTCGCGCTCCGCCCGGAGCGGGGGGTTAACCTTTGTATTCGTACTGTAACCGGAGTTTTTAACCATCCGGTCGGTGAGCAGTAAGTGGTGGGGGGTTACCTCGGCGGTTACATTTAACCCTTCCTTTTTGGCCCTGCGCAGCATTTCGACAGAACCGGCGGTAGAAACATGAGCAACGTGCATCTTACCCCCCGTAATTTTTAGTATCAGTAAATCGCGGGCTAGCATTGCTTCTTCGGCTGCCGAAGGGATCCCTTTTAAACCGAGGACTGACGAAACTGTCCCTTCATGCATCATTCCCCTGGCGGCAAGGGCGGGATCTTCTTCGTGCACAATAACCAGGGCATCTAACCCCATGGCATACTGCATAGCATTGCGCATCATCATCCCGTCAACCACCGGCTTACCGTCATCTGAAAAAGCAACCGCTCCGGCCTTTTTCATTCGTCCCAGTTCAGCCAGTTCTTTGCCTTCCTGCCCCCTGGTCACAGCCCCCATGGGGTAAACCCGGGCAGGGGTATTTGCGGCCTTATCAAAAGCATAGCGGATCATGGAAGGATCATCTGTAACCGGGTCGGTATTGGGCATTGCCGCAACCGAAGTAAAACCGCCGGCGGCTGCAGCCCTGGTCCCTGAGTTAATATCTTCCTTGTATTCCTGGCCGGGATCGCGCAGGTGAACATGCATATCAACCAGGCCGGGAGTAACCACCAGGCCGTCGGCATCGATAACTTCCGCATCTGAAGGGGGTTTCATCCCTTTTTCCACTTTTTTAATAATCCCGTCTTCAATCAACAAATCGGCAGTTTGGTCGTAATTACGGGAAGGATCGATCACCCTTCCCCCGGTAATATAAAGTGTTTTCATTATTCCTTTGTCCCTCCCAGTAAAAGATAGAGCAGAGCCATTCTAACGGCAACTCCCGCCGCTACCTGGTCCATAATCACCGAGCGGGGGCCGTCGGCAAGATCCGAGCTCAACTCAATCCCCCGATTAATCGGTCCGGGATGCATTATTAGAAGATCCTCTTTGGTATGTTCAAGCCTCCTGGCATTTAACCCATAGGTTTCTGCGTATTCACGCATACTGGGGAAAAACCCGCTTTCCTGGCGTTCTTTCTGCAGCCGCAGGGCCATCACCACATCGGCGTCGGCAACAGCTTCCTCAATGCTTGTAAAATGTTTTACCCCAAAAACATCGAGGTCCGGGGGCATCAGGGTCGGGGGGCCGGCCACAGCTACTTCAGCTCCCATTTTTTGTAGGCCCCAGAGGTTGGACCGGGCCACCCTGCTGTGCCTGATATCACCGACGATCACTACTTTCAATTCTTCCAACCGGCCCTTGTTTTCCCAGATGGTAAACATGTCGAGTAATCCCTGGGTGGGATGCTCATGCATACCATCCCCGGCATTAATCACCGAAGCTTCCACGTTGCGGGCCAGGTAATGGGCAGAACCCGAAACCGGGTGGCGCATTATTACGCACTCCACGCCCATCACTTCAACATTTCGCACGGTATCTTTCAAAGTTTCCCCTTTAACCAGGCTTGAAGATGTCCCGGCTACGCTTACCGCATCGGAACTCATATATTTCTGTGCCAGCTCAAAGCTGGCCTTGGTCCTGGTGCTGGGCTCATAGAATAGGTTTAACACGGACCGCCCGCGCAAAGTAGGCACTTTCTTAATTTTACGCTGCATGATTTCACGCATCGAACGGGCTGTTTCCAGGATAAGGGTAATCTCTTCAGCGGACATTTCTTCTAACCCCAGGATGTCTTTGCGCCTTAAAGTCTGCACCTAATTTAAATACCTCCTCCTGCATAAAAATTCTATTCCAGTAAATCAATCATTTGTTCTTTCTAAAATATCAACCTGTTCTTTTTGATCAATTTCTTTCACCCGCACTTCTACCAGTTCACTGCGGGAAGAAGGCACATTTTTACCCACATAATCGGCCCTGATTGGGAGTTCACGGTGTCCCCTGTCCACAAGTACCGCCAGCTGGATACTGGCCGGACGTCCAAAATCAACCATGGCGTCCATGGCGGCACGAACAGTGCGGCCGGTGAAAAGAACATCGTCAACTAAAATTACATTTTTATCGGTTAATTCAAAGGGAACCTCGGTAGTGTGAACTTCGGGTTGATCCTGTCTCTGGATCAAATCATCGCGGTAAAGGGTAATATCAAGAATGCCAAAGGGGATATCAAATTCTTCAATCTCGTTCAAATAACTCTGCAGGTACCTGGCCAGGGGAACTCCGCGCTTGCGAATTCCGATCAGGGCTATTTTTTCCAGTCCCTTGTTCCGCTCAACTATTTCATGGGCAATACGTCTTAAGGCCTGATGCATGCCTTTTTCGTCCATAACGGTCGCTTTATGTTTAAGCGCCATACAAACTCACCTCCTTCCCCGCCTGGGCTTTAACAGCAACGGCGGAAGGATGCCCGGGCATATAAAAACACCGCCTCTGATCGCGGGAGCGGGCGGTGTCCAGGTTTTACCCTCTTGATCGCTCCCTTGCCGGCCTCGCTGGACCATCCTTAAAGGGTGCTCAACTTGAAAAAAGTTTAGCACCAAACCGGG
>PUKR01000094.1 GCA_003552365.1 Syntrophomonadaceae bacterium | reverse complement strand
GTGAAGCTTCACCTGCAGCGACAGGGGGTCTATATAAATTCTTTAATTACCTGCCCTTAATCCTGGCCGGAGCGGCCGGATCTGCTACCAATACAGTGCTGGTAATGGGAATGGCTACTTTAAGGGGTTACCTGCCGCCTGAAGTATCAATATCAGTCGGGGTTTTGCACGGCATCCCGGAATTAATCCTGGCCGCAATCCTTACGGTTATTTTAGTCACAGGAATCCGGAGAATCAGGCCTGCTGAAAATAATGACTAAACCACGGAGCTGTAATCATTTGGAAAAGATCATTGAAACCTCTGCCCTGACTTACGCTTACCGGGCCGGCTCAAGCAAAGAAGTTAGAGCATTGCAAAATATCAATATGGCAGTACATAAAGGAGAAATCCTGGCGATAACCGGGCAAAACGGATCCGGCAAGTCTACCCTGGCCAGGCATTTTAACGGTCTGCTAACACCTACATCCGGCCGTGTGTTAGTAAATGGCCTCTCTACTGATGATCGAAATAATATCGGGGAAATCCGCAAAAAAGTAGGTATGGTTTTTCAAAACCCCGATAATCAACTTGTCAGCAGTATAGTTGAAGAAGATATCGCCTTCGGCCCCGAAAACCTCGGCCTTCCCCAATCAGAGATAATTGAGAGGGTTGACTGGGCCCTGCATATTTTAAACCTGGAAGAACTGCGCAAAGAAACCCCACATAACCTTTCCGCCGGACAAAAACAACAGGTAGCCATTGCCGGAGTACTGGCCATGAAGCCCGAATGCATCATTTTAGATGAACCTACCGCTCATCTCGATCCACGCGGCCGGCGTGAAGTTTTGGAAAGTTCCCTGCGCCTGAACCGGGAAGAAGGGATTACCCTGGTCCTGCTTACCCACTTTATGAACGAAGTTATTCACTGCAGCCGCATGTTGATCATGGACAGCGGTACTGTAAAAGTTGAGGGCTCTCCACGGGAAGTTTTCCTGCAGGGTGATGAACAGATAGAGAAACTCAAACAAATGGGCCTTGATTACCCGGTAGCCTCCAGGTTGGCTGCAGGATTAAACAGGGAGGGTTTTAATCTGCCTTCCGATATAATTCACCACGAGGAGTTTATCGCCAGCTTATGCCAATTGACGTCATAAATTTAAGCCATAGCTACAAAACAGGCACCCCCTTTGAGCATAAAGTACTATTCGACGTTAACCTTCACATATCTGATGGCGAGTTTGTAGGATTAATCGGCCCAACCCGTTCAGGGAAAACCACTTTGGCCCAATACTTGAATGCTCTTTATATCCCCCGACAGGGCCGGGTTTTGATCGATAACGAAAACACAGCAGATAAAAAAGCCGACCTGGTTTCTATCCGCCACCGGGTCGGTTATGTTTTCCAAAACCCTGAATACCAGCTGTTTGCACCTACTGTCGGGGAAGATATCGCCTTTGGACCCATAAACCAAAATTTACCCCAGGAAGAAATTGACAGGCTGGTAAAAGGTTCGATGGAAATGGTCGGCCTCGATTTTAATACTTTTTGCCACCGGGACATTTTTGCCTTAAGCGGTGGGCAAAAAAGGCGGGCTGCTATCGCCGGGGTTTTAGCATGCAGGCCAAAGGTCCTGGTTTTAGATGATATAACCTCCGGGCTGGACCCAAGGGGCCGGGAAGAAATAATGAAGGTAGTAAAAGACTTGCATTTAAGCCAAAACATTACGATCCTGTTTATTAGCAACAGCATGGACGAAGTCGCCCTGCTTGCCAGACGGCTGCTGGTAATGGATAACGGAAAGATAATTATGGACGGGCCCACCAGGGAAGTGTTTGCCCGGACCGAAAAACTCCGCTCAATCGGACTGGAACTTCCGGAAATAAGCATCATTATAGACAGCCTGCAATCTGCCGGATTCAACCTGCCACGAGGAATATTAACCGTAGATGAAGCAATCAGCGAAATTGCCGCTGCTCTGCATTTAAGGGAGGGGCATCAATAGTGGAACTGACCAAAAACATTACACTTGGTGTTTACCTGCCCGGGGAAAGCGCGGTGCACCGCCTCGACCCACGGACAAAAATTATCAGCGTCACCCTATTAATCGTGCTTTTACTACTGGCCCGCTCTTACCTGGCGTTCGGGTTGGTGGCACTATTCCTTGCCGGCATGGTCTATATTGCAAAGATACCGCCCGGTTACGCTTTGAGAGGATTAAAACCCATGCTGCCGGTATTAATCTTAATGTGGGTTTTCCAGCTTTTCCTTTACCAGGCCCCGGGTACCGCCACCCTGTTTCAATGGTGGGTATTTGAAGCTACAGAAGCGGGGCTGCACATGGGCAACCTGATCATTATGCGGGTGCTGTTTCTTTTTTCGGTTACCACCCTGCTTACCCTTACTACTTCGGTGGTCAGCCTTACCGACGGCCTGGAAAATTTGCTTAAACCACTGCGCTTTATCGGAATACCTTACCATGAGCTTGTGATGACCCTGGTTATTGCCCTGCGTTTTGTTTTAATCCTTGCCGAAGAGCTGGAAAAAATCATGAAGGCTCAAATGGCTCGCGGGGTGGCTTTTGACCGGGGCAATTTCATTCAAAAGACGAAAAAAGTTTTCCCGGTATTTCTGCCCCTGTTCATTGGGGCTTTTAAAAGAGCCGAAGAATTGATCGTAGCAATGGATGCCCGCAGTTATACCGGGGGAAAGGGACGCACAAAAATGAAAACCCTGCGCATGGGCAGGGTTGACTTCGCTGCAGCAGTAATTATGCTTGTATTCACCGGCATAATGATCTATATCTTTACTGCTTTTAAAGCTTTTATATAAATAGGACTTGACCAGTCACATTTTACGATAAAGCTTCCAGGGGCACCCCAAATGAAGTGCCTACAGCTAATGCAGCTTTAACCAGTTCTCCCGCGGGATCGACCTGCTTGGAGCCTTCAACCGCTTTTTCGAGAAGCACAGAATCAATTTTGTCACCCTTAAGACAGACCATCCGGTTGCAAAAACCTTCAGAAAATAGCTCAACGGCTTTAAATCCAAACCGGGTAGCCAGGATCCGGTCATAGGAGGTGGGACTGCCACCACGCTGCAAATGGCCCAGCACTGTAGCCCTGCTTTCCATATCAGTGCGTATTTCAATTTCCCGGGCGACGGTTTCCCCGATTCCGCCCAGCCTTTCCATTGAACCCTTGGTTTTATAAACCGGCCCGGTGCCGGCAGGATAGGCCCCCTCAGCTACAACAATGATACTGAATTTTTTACCCCACCGGTTGCGTTCATTTATCTTATCCACTATACATGAATAATCAAAGGGGAGCTCGGGAATTAAAATAATATCCCCTCCCCCGGCCATTCCGGCATGTAAGGCAATCCAGCCTGCATCACGCCCCATCACTTCCACAACCATAACCCGGTGATGCGATTCGGCGGTAGTGTGAATTTTATCGATAGCTTCAGTAGCGGTCGTAACCGCTGAGTCAAAACCAAAGGTCACGTCGGTTGCCGGCAGGTCATTGTCTATGGTTTTTGGTATGCCGATTACCGGCACCCCCAGCTCGCTGAAACGGTGCGCTAAAAGCAGGCTGCCGTCACCACCGATAACCACCAGGCATTCGATTCCCCAGTTATCCAGGTTTTTCAAAGCGTCGCCGGAACGATCCAGCCCGGTATCCCGGTAATCCGGTGAACCGCTTGGCCTGTAATCAAAAGGGTTATCCCGGTTTGAAGTACCCAGGATCGTCCCTCCACGGGCAAGAATCCCGGAAACAGCTAAATCATCAATCAACCCGGCATTATTTTCAACCAAACCTCTAAAACCATCGTTAAAGCCTACTACTTCAGTGTGGTAGCTGTAACCTGCGCTTTTAACTACCGCCCGGATTACCGCATTCAATCCGGGGCAATCTCCACCGCCGGTCAGCAGGCCGATTCTTCTTTTTTTAGGGTTGACTGAAAAGGTTTTACTGCCGGGAGCTTTATCATTCATTGTGCTGTAGTTTTCGCTTAAATAATGATCCGGCCCCGGACAAGCCTCTTCATTACCGGCATAGCCGGTTTTATTTTCGCGATTTTCAGCGCCGCCGGCTCCGACAATTGCCTCCCGGGCCAGCTGGTCACAGCGCTGGTTCAACCGGTCGGTGCTGTGGCCTTTAACTTTAATCCACTCAACTTTATTTTTTGTTGTTAATTCCGCCAGCTGTTCCCACAAATCTTTATTCTCCACTGGCTGTCCTTTGGCGGACAGCCAGCCATTTTTTTCCCAGCGAGTCATCCAACCCTGGTTAAAACAGTTGACCAGGTAAGCGCTGTCACTATGCAACCTCACCTTACTACCCGGTGGCACCTGCTTAAGCGCTTCCACGGCAGCCTGCAGCTCCATGCGCTGATTGGTGGTCATTTTTTCATATCCACTGATCTCTTCCTTTTTATCACCATGCATGATTACCGCCGCCCAGCCGCCCGGTCCGGGATTGCCTGAGCAAGCGCCGTCAGTATAAATATCATACTCCGGTTTTGTCAACTATAATCTCTCCCGGTTTTCAGTTATCGAGTAAAGCGCTCCATGTCGGAAATTATCTTTTCCAATTCAGTGATTTTATCGCCGTAGCCGCTCCAATCACCTTCCTGCTGTTTTTCCAGGGCCTGTTCGTATGCTTCCCTGGCCCGGAGAATCAACTCGGCCAATTCCGCTTCAACATCAATATCAATTTCAGGCAAAGGATCATCAAGATCGATATCGTCGGGCAGCTCATCATCCGGTATTTCTGCAGGCAACTCATCAATTTCGCCAAACACCTGGATTAAGGCATGATCAAGGGTGTTGCCCATTACTACAGTTTCATCATAACTGACTATTACCCTGGCCAGCTCCGGCAGCCCCCCGGTATCCGCTTCCAAAAAGATCGGCTCTACATAAAGCAGGGCATTGTTTATTGGTAAAACCAGCAAGTTGCCCCTGATCACCCTTGAACCCACCTGGCCCCAGAGGGTAAACTGTTCAGAAATATCGGTATCCTGGTCTATCCGGTTTTCAACCTGCCGCGGGCCAAGCACCACCCTTTCCCTGGGAAACAGGAACAGCTCTACCTGCCCATAGTTGGGCTGATCACAGCGGGCCACCATCCAGGCAATCATGTTGTTTCGCTGATCCGGCGTGAAGGGCAGGATCAAAACATATTCCGGCTCATCATAACCGGGCAGCTCAAGGATCGTATAATAAGGCTCCATCAGCTGCTCCTGGCCAAAGGCCTTCTCCGTGGGAATCGACCAGAGGTCTTCACGGCTGTAAAACTGGTTCGGATCGGTAATATGATAAAGCTGCAGCAGTTCGGACTGCATTTCAAAAAGATCCAGCGGGTAACGAATATTACCGATCAATCCTTCCGGCATTTCTTCCATCGGGGTAAATAGATCGGGAAAGATATTGCTGTATGTTTGAAGCATGGGATCTTCATCATCGGTTACATAAAATTTAACGTCTCCATTGTATGCATCGATAACCACCTTAACTGAATTGCGGATATAATTAACATTTTCATAAGGTTGTGAATAAGGATAGCGGTCGGTAACCGTGTAAGCATCCTGGATCCAGAATAACCGGCCACCGTTGATAGCTATGTAAGGGTCGCGATCATAGCGCAGGAACGGCGCTATTTTGCGCACCCTCTCGTGGATGTTGCGATCAAAAATCATCCGGCTGTCATTATCTAGTTCATTGGAAATAAGGATACGGTACTCACCAAAGCGCAGGGCCATCATAGCCCTTCTAAAAATAGAATTCAGCGGGATCCCGGCATCACCGTCATAATAGGTAAACTCATTCTCACCTTCATCTGTCGCATAGTGGAACTCCGCAGTTTCGGTGTTTACAATAATATAGTCGTCGGTCAATTCACCGAAATAGATTGAAGGGTTGTCTAATTCCAGTTCACCTTCAGGCGGAATATCGCTCAGAAAATAGCGGGGAAGGCCTTCGGGACTGACTTCGTTAACCGGACTCATGGTCACGCCATAACCGTGGGTATACTGCAGGTGCAAGTTTACCCAGGTTTGAGCTTCTTCAGCTAACCTGCTCTTGTCGAGCTCCCTGGGTGAGAGCATAACCTGGCGGTATTCGTCGTTTACTTCATATCGATCAATATCGACATCAACAAACCGGTAATAGGGCCGGATAGCCTGCAGTTCGTTGAATGTAGTCAGCAGGGGGCGGTAATCCCATAACCTGACATTTTTTATCGTTCCCGGGCTATCCTGGAGGTCATCCCAGGTTAAGGCCTGGGTAGCATCATAGCGCCTGGTAGCAAACTGATCCAGTCCGTATGCCTCGCGGGTAAATT
>PUKR01000150.1 GCA_003552365.1 Syntrophomonadaceae bacterium | reverse complement strand
TGCGCATTTCTCGTTCGCTGATAGTTAGCAAGTTGCGATCATTTAATAATATTTTGCCACCCTCAATTTTCCCGGGTGGATAGTAAATCAACCTCATAATACTTAAAGAGGCTACACTTTTGCCGCAGCCTGACTCACCGACTATACCGACTACTTCACCCGGTTTAACGCTAAATGATATTCCATCTACAGCATTGATCACCGCATCGTCGGTATAAAAGGTAGTTTTTAAATTTTCAACCTTTAAAAGTTCTTCCATTTAGTTACCTTCCTTTAGAGCAGCCATTAATTTACTGATACAGAAAACCCTAAATGCTTAAACTTATGCAATTCTTACTTTATCTATAAAGGCGTGAGCGAGGATCAAGCGCATCACGCAAACCATCGCCAATCAGGTTAAAACCTAAAACCATAAAGAAAATAGCCATTCCCGGGAAAGTGGTCAAATAAGGCGCGGCTCGCATATATTCCCTGCCCCTGCTTAACATCGCTCCCCATTCGGGATCAGGGGGCTGAGCTCCAAGTCCTAAAAAGCCAAGGCCTGCCGCCCAAAGAATTGAAGTAGCAATCCGAAATGTGGACATCACAATTATTGGGCCCAGGCAGTTGGGCAATACATGGCGAAGAATAATCCGGAGATCACCAATCCCCAAACCTCTGGCGGCCTTTATATAACCTTCTTCTTTAACGGAGAGAACTGATCCCCGCACCAGCCTGGTATATATCGGTATCGTAGAAATACCGACCGCAACCATCACCTGCTCCACCCCGACGCCTAAAATTGCCACCACCACAATAGCCAGGAGGATCCCGGGGAAAGCAAGCATAATATCGATCAGACGCTGGATAAATAAATCAAATTTACCCCCAAAGTAACCGGATAAAGTGCCCACCGGAATACCTACTCCCAGGCCGATAAATACGGTTATAAACCCGATAGCCAGTGAAATCCGTCCTCCGTAGAGTATCCGGGAAAAAACATCCCGTCCCTGCCAGTCAGTTCCCATTAAATTCTCACTGGACGGAGTTTGCATAGCGTTAACCAGATCAAGCTTAATCGGATCATGGGGGGTTAAAAAAGGTGCAAATATAGAAGTGATCAAAAACAAGAACAATATTGCCAGGCCAAGCATGGCCATTCGGTTTTTGCGCAGGTGCCGCCAAACCTGGCGAATTTCCGTATCACTTTTCGGAGTGGCAAGCTTGCTTATTTGATCCACTTTTTCTTTTTGCAAATTCAGTTTTCCTTTTTGCAAAATCAGTCCCCCTCTTGTGAACCATAAGTGATCCGGGGATCCAGCAGGGCATATATAATATCTACAACCAGGTTGATCAGGACAAAGAATAAAGCCAAAACGAGGACAGCGCCCTGCACGACCGGATAATCACGGGTGAGAATCGAATCAACCAGCAGGCGACCTATACCGGGCCAGGAAAAAACTGATTCGGTCAAAACGGCCCCGCCGAGCAAAATCCCAAACTGCAAACCCATCACTGTAACTACAGGAATAAGGGCATTTTTCAAGGCATGCTTGTATACCACTACTCGCTCAACAAGCCCCTTGGCACGGGCAGTGTTGATATAATCCTGCCCTAAAACATCCAGCATACTTGACCGGGTAATCCTGGTAATCAAGGCAGTTGTGGCCAACCCAAGGGTAAAGGCCGGCAAGATTAGATGCTGCCAGCTTCCCATACCGCTCGATGGAAACCAGCCAAGGTAAACCGAAAATAAAAGCTGCATCATTAAACCCAGCCAAAATACAGGAATTGCTATACCGGCCAGGGCCAGAAGCATCACAAAATTATCAAACAAGGAGTAACGTTTAGTAGCGGAAATAATGCCGGCACCCATGCCAAGAACTGTAGCTATGGCCATGGCTGCTACAGTAAGCATCAGGGTGTTGGGAAAACGTTCGTACAGCTCTAAGGCAACCGGCCTGCGGGTAAAGGCAGATCTACCCATATCACCCTGGAGGAGATTGCCCATGTAAACAAAGTACTGTGTGTGCAGGGGTTCGTCTAAAAGCATCTCTTCGCGAACCCTCTCCACGGCAGATTGGGGTGCTTGAATTCCGGCTATTACCCTGGCGGGATCACCGGGAATAAACCGGACCATGGAAAAGACAAGGATAGATACGCCGATTAATACAGGAACAGCCAATAATAACCGTCTAACTATATAAGCATACACTTATCAGTTAACCCCCAAAAAAAGTATCTCCAAAAACCGACCTTCATCATTATAATCGATAATAAAAAATAAATAAATACTTAAATTCCCTCTGTAAAAAATTGGTTTAAAAATGCTGGTGCCGGTAATTTTAAAGGGGCGGGGCAATTGCGACAATCAAGCCTATCACCCCACCCCTTACCTGTTAATCCCCTTTACCCGGAAGCATATCCCGGGGTTTTTCTTTTTACTCTACTATGCGCGCATCCCAGGCTGAGATGTTTTCAAGCGGGTGGTGAATTAACCCTTCGACCCGGTCTAGTTCAGCGTTAACCTGGACCTGGTCATAGAGGAACAACCACGGTGCGTCATCCCAGATTATTTCAATCGCTTCAGCATATATTTCCTCACGCATATCCGGATCCATTTCTCTCCTCGCTTCTTCCAGGAGAGCATCTAATTCCTCGTTAGCATAGTAAGAACGGTTGCTGGACGGCGGCCACTCTTCAGAGTGGAACAGGGGATAGAGACCGTAGTCGGCATCCCAGGTTACAGTGCCCCAGCCGAGCATGTAGGCATCATCTTCACGATCGGCAGGATCTTCCTGGCCGACCATGTCAAGGTAAGTACCCCAGTCATAGGTGGTCAGGTTGGCCTCAATGCCAACTTCCGCCAGCATACCCTGGACGGTTTCCGCAACTTGTTCGTCTCTCGGGTAGCGGCCTACCGGGTGGAAAAGCTCCATTTCAAAGCCGTCTTCGTAACCGGCTTCAGCCATTAATTCCTGTGCTCTTTCCGGGTCGTACTCGTATGGTCCTACTTCGTGATAACCGAATACAGGTGGCAGAATCGGAGCAGTTGCCGGTTCATATGCCCCCTCAAAAATGACGTCACAAATGGCCTGGTTATCAATCGCGTAGTTCAAAGCCTGGCGAAGCTCCTTATTGTCTTTGAACAGTTCGCTTTCCATGTTAAAACCGATATAAATGTTGCGAACACTTTCTTCATAAACAATGTTTATACCTTCTTCTGCTTCGAGCCTTTCTATTTCAGCAAAAGGAATATCCATTACCGCGTCAACTTCACCGGTCTCGAGCATAATTACCCGGGAGCTGCCTTCGGGAACAAACTTAAAGGTTACTTGTTCCAATTCAGGCGCACCGCCCCAGTAATCTTCGTTCCTTTCCATAACAATCTGCTCGCCGCGATCCCAGCCGGCATACTTAAATGGGCCGGTACCAACGGGAGCTTCCACTTCATCGCCTTCATCCAGCGCTTCTAAAGCTGCCGGGCTGTGCATTGCGATAAAGGAATGGGAAAGGTGAGCAATCAACGGGGCAAAACGCTCTTCCATGTGAATCCTGATCTGGTATTCATCGACTACTTCCACCTCATCAACTTCACCAAGCAGGAATGCAAAGTCGGCCTGATCTACACCTTCAAATTCGCCTTTGCCCATAAAGCGGTCGAGGTTATACTTGACAGCTTCAGCATTAAATGGCTCTCCGTCATGGAAGGTAACCCCTTCACGCAGATCAATCAAGTAAGACATACCGTCATCTTCAATTTCCCAGTCTGTAGCCAGAGCCGGATCAAGATCACCGTCTTCGGTTAAATAAATCAGGTTCTCTGCCATGTGCTCAGATACGGTAGCTGCCGGTGCTGAACTCATTCTTAGCGGGTCAAGGCTTTCCGGTTCAGCTCCAATAGCAACCGACACTGCCTGTTCGACCGGCTCCGGTTCTTCATCAACCGGTTCTTCCGGTTCCTCATCAACCGGTTCTTCCACCGGTTCTTCCTCAACCGGTTCACAACCGGCAAACATAAAGCCCAGGAGTAAAACCGGGACAATCATCAAAATTAATAATCTTTTCATTCTTAAAATACCCCCTTTGATTTTTTAAACTTTTCCTGTTCCTGCTAAAACTTGCCACTATGCTTCATTTACCACCACCTTTGCAAAATACTAAAAAGTCTTTCTCGTTGATTATTATTTTATATCACTCACAGCGTAAAGGCAATATTTAAAAAACACGAATAAAGCAAATATTTTTTTATTCGCAACCGCATTTTTTAATTTCAATAAATTGCGCTAAATATCCTGCTTGCTTATTATTTATTTGTGAATATATACAAAAAACAAGTAAAAAATATGCTTTTCCTTCAAAAACAACTATTTTTCCGCAGTGGCTTTAGCTTCATTAACGTTTTCCCACTTACCGCAGCGGCCGCCCCAGCGAGCCAGCAGCTCTCCGTCCAGTGAAAGATTAACAATTTCACAGATGTTGGGACAACCATCGCACTCGAATGTGCCGGCTTCGTATTCTAAATCACTTAAAGCAAAACCGCGAAAAGAAGTTGCCTGCTTTTCCTTCATGGCCAACCTGGCCAGAACTCCTGCCCCCACTGCACCCATAACATGGTAGTTTTCCGGAACAATTACCTCTAAGTCTAAAGCTTTTTCAAAAGCAGCTTTAATCCCCTGGTTAGCGGCCACACCACCCTGGAAAACAACCGGGGCTATAATCTCCTTACCCTTGCCGACATTATTTAAGTAGTTTCGCACCAGGGCATCGCACAGGCCTGCAATAATGTCTTCAATTCGGTGACCCATCTGCTGCTTGTGAATCATGTCAGACTCGGCAAAAACGGAACAACGTCCGGCAACATGGACAGGGTTTGTGCTCTTCAAGGCCCACCTGCCAAATTCTTCAATCGGCACACCCAGGCGGGCGGCCTGGTGGTCAAGAAACGAACCGGTCCCGGCAGCACAAACCGTGTTCATGGCAAAATCAACGACCACTCCGTGGCGCAACACAATAATCTTTGAATCCTGCCCGCCAATTTCCAAAACCGTTTGCACTCCGGGTACCGCCAGGTCGGCAGCTATAGCATGGGCGGTTATTTCATTTTTTATAACATCGGCTCCGATAGCTACACCGGCCAAACTGCGGGCGCTTCCGGTTACACCCGCTCCAGCTACAGCTGCATCTTGCGGAATTTTTTCGGCTAAAAGCGCCAGCCCTTCCTGGACAACCTTGATCGGCTGCCCTTTGGTCCGCAGGTACTCCCAGTCAATTAACCGGTCATTTTCGTCTGTTAAAGCCAGGTTGGTGCTCACTGAACCAACATCAACCCCCAGGTAAAACTTTTGCATATTATTAACCCGCTCTAATTTTTTCCCGCTTTGCCCAAAGCATGTCGACAAAAGCTTCCAGGCGGGTTTGCACACCTCCTTCACCGGTATGTTCGTCGATAGAAAGGCTCAGGAATGGCACCCCGGTAGATTTTGCTTCAAGTTCAAGGGTTTTATCTACCATCGCATCGGGTCCGCAGCCAAAAGCGGTCACATGGATGATGCCATCTATTAAATTTTGCTTGAGCAGGTACAAACCGGCCCAGCAAACCTGGTTGCTGTAATACCAAAAAAAGTTTTGAGGCAGGACCTTCGAATAACGGCGCATCACTTTTAAAGGTATTTGTTCATAGGTAACTATCTCTACTCCCATGCGGGACAACTTATTATAGAGCCCGGCGCTGATAAAAGGATCGTGGAGGGTATAAGGGTAGCCGAGCAAAGCAACTGTGGCCTTCGGGTTTTTTGGTTTATTTTTCATAGCTGTGATCTGCTTTCCACGGTTGTGATCCAAATTTCCTGAGATCAATTCAAAAGCTTCCCCGGGTCTAACCCCTGCCTGCAGTAATTTATCATATTTTTTTTGCTTCAATACTGCATTTATTGCCGCATAAGCCTGTTTGAAAGGGTTTTTTACTCCAATAGCCAGGGCTACGGACCTGAAAAAGCGAAGCAACCCCCCGGGCACTTTACTCAGGTTGTAACGAACATCAATCAACCCTGGCAGGTTAACCCCAGAATAGCGGACCATATCCGGCAATCCAAGGAATTTGGGGCAAAAAGTAGCTTTTCCATCAGCACTGACCAGGCGGGGGACAAAGACATAATCTACCTTATCAATCAAATCCATAACATGACCCTGGAATACCTTAATGGGGATGCAGGCGTCACTGACCATTTCCTTGATGCCATCTTCAAGGATTTTACGGTTCGTTGGCCTTGAAACAATTACTTCAGCGCCTAACTTTTCAAGGAAAACTCTCCAGAGAGGGTAAAAACTATAATATGAAAGGGCACG
>PUKR01000253.1 GCA_003552365.1 Syntrophomonadaceae bacterium | reverse complement strand
TTTTGTTCCTGCGACCGGAAGAATGGCCAGGGTAAACCGGGTAATGGTTAATATGCGCGGTTTTGGCGGAGGGTTTACCAGCTTGGTTTTTAGTGATCCGGAGAAGTAACCGGAGCTTAAATTGTAAAGGATAACCACCTTACAAACCGTTCTACGAAGGAGTATTTTTATTTTGGCCAATATTACTTTATATTTATTGATCGGCACAATTATCGCCCATCTGGCAATCGGTGGAATTGTCCTGGCAAAAAGTCCCTATACAGCTTTTAACCGTTTAATGCTTAGTTTGTCGGTAAGCGTCAGCCTGTGGGCGTTTTCCGTATTGATGGTTACCGTTCACTCCGCTTATGATTCTTTGCTGTTCTGGATCAGGGCCAGCCATGCTTTTGTAATCTTCCTGCCCTGGCATGGTTATGCCATCGCCGTATCTTTTCCGAGCGGCAACCCTTTTTCAAGCAGAAAAACCACTATCCTGCTGGCGATCAGCGGCTTGCTTTTTCTTCTTTGCTTTACCCCTTTCATGGTTGTGGGAATCAAAGAGCCCCTGGCAATGAAGGAACCGCTTTTCAGCGCCCTTTATATTCCTTTTTCGTTTTACATGGTGGGCGTTATTGCATTTACGATTTACCGGCTTTACAAGAAGCTGCTTGCCGCTCACGGGTTGGTACGCCTGCAGATGAGCTATTTTTTATGGGGTATGATAATATTTATTTTTCTAGCCACTCCGGCGAACATGATTCTCCCTACCATGGGGATATGGCAGCTGGGACCCCTGGACCTGCGTTCCCTCGGGCCCGCTTTTTCCCTGATTTTGGCCGGCACAATCGGCTATGCCATTGTTAAGTACCGGTTTATGGATATCCGGTTTGCGATCCGCCGTAACCTGGCCATGCTGCTGACATTTATTTTACTTACCGGGGTACTGACTGTTGTTTTTCGCTCTTTACTGACATGGGGAGCTTTACCGCCGGACGCCAGCGTGGAAGTGACGGTAATTATTGTTGCCCTCATAATGATGTTCGCCCTGCGCCCGGTGGGAAATCGGGTGCAGGCCCTGCTGGATAAATATTTATTTAAAAAAGTAACCGACTATCATGCCTCCTTGTACGGGCGAGTCAGAAACCTGGTTGCTCTGCTGGATCTAAAAGAACTGCTTGCTTCTCTTACTCAAAGCATAGTCAAAGATATGGATCTTGATCACATTTTTTACAGCTGGAAAACCAACCATCAGTATCATTACTCCGCCATAATTAACAATACCCCCTACGCCCACAAAGTAAAAAATGAACCTGCTGCGCCCGGGGAAACCTTAATATCCTACCTGGAAGAACAGAAAGATATATTACTGCTCACGGATCTAAAAAGAATCAGGTCAAAAAAGCTGCGCATGAGCCTGGAGTGGGAGATGCTCGAAAGCGGAGTGGAAGCGGTGGTGCCCCTGGTTGCCGATGATCATGTGGAAGGTTTATTGTTCCTGGGCGCGAAATCATCGGGGGAGCCTTTTTTTAAAGAAGATGTGCAGCTTTTGGCGATGCTGTCATCCCAGGTATCCGTAGCCTTGAAAAATGCCCGGCTTTACCAGGATTTGCTGGCAGTCAAGCAGTACCTGGAGGAAGTATTGGCCAGCATGGGAAACGGATTGATTGCCGTCAATGAACGAGGGGTAATCACTATCTTTAACAGCGAGGCGGAATTAATTACCGGTCTGACTGCACGGCAGGTTTTGGGGAAAAAGGCCCGCATTATCCTTGGAGAAAACCTGCATCAGCTTTTCAGCGAAACCCTGGACAAAGGGGAAGGCTGCAGCGATGTCGAAGTTCTATTACCCGTAGGTAAAGAAAGGTTTTATCTTTCATGCCACACTTCCCTGGTGGAAATTCCGGACAGTGAAGGCAGGGAAGTTATTATGGTTTTGAGCGATGTAACCCGAATCAAAGAGCTGGAAAAACAAAAGAGCCAGGCTCAAAGGCTGGCTTCCCTGGGTGAAGTCGCGGCGGGGATAGCCCATGAAATAAAGAACCCCTTGGTTTCGATCAAGACCTTTGCCGAACTGCTGCCCGATAAATATGATGATGATGATTTCCGCAATAATTTTGCCGGGGTGGTAAGCCAGGAAATAACCCGGATAAATGACCTTGTGGCGGAGCTGCTAAATTTTGTTAAAGAAGCGGATCTTTCTATTGAAGCGGTTGAACTTACTGCGCTTTTAGATGAGATGATTTTACTGCTTTCACCGCAGATTGAAAAGCAAAATATTACGATTAACAAGCAGTTCCCGGATCAACCCTTGACAATAGAGGCCGACCGCGATTTGCTCAAACAGGCCCTGTTAAATGTCTGTGTTAATGCCGTGCATGCCATGCCTGACGGAGGTTTGCTGACCATCGGCCTTGTTCCCACAACTTTAGTCCTGCAAAGAGGCGGAAAAAATAAAGATGGGACCCTGTACCGCAATGAGAATGCCGGTGCGGAATCGCGCGTGCTGATTTATATCGAAGATACGGGTACAGGAATTCCGGAGTCCCTTCGAGACAAGATTTTTGATCCTTTCGTGACCAGTAAAGCTGAAGGCATCGGGATCGGCTTGAGCATAAGCCATAAGATTATAGCCGCCCACGGCGGGCAGGTTAAATTTAACAGCAGCGAGGACAAAGGGACAAGGTTTGAAATAACTCTGCCGCGAAAATATAACAGGCTGTCCTGATACAGCCCGGCCGTCATTATAGTTTAACAATTACCGTTGAAAGAGGGAATAATTTGAAGGTAGTATTATTTATAACCGACAACAATGAATATCGGGAAGAAATAGGACAATGCTTGCCGGAGGGTTATTTTCTAATCGAGAATAAAGGCAAAGCTCATGGTTGGAATTTGTTGAACAATCTCGAACAGGGGCTGGTTCTTCTGGATCTGGACTGGCAGTTTGCCGATGAATGGCTCCGGGAGGCGGTCAAAAACAAACCCGACCTGGTTTATATCGGGTTGGGGAGCGATAAAGAATGTTTTGCCCGGCTGTCCGAGTACCTCTATGATTTTGTTTTGTTTCCCTCCGATACCTGGATGCTGGAAAAGATTCTAAACCGGGCCTGGGAGAAAGTTAAGATGATATCAGAGGGAAAAACGGAAAGTCAGGCTTATTTTCCGCAACCGGAACAAATGCAGCTGGCGCAAGGTTATCCTTCACGGCCCTGGGCACGGGTATTAAGTGATTTTTCCCGGGCTTTGAGCAACCAGCTTAACAAGGACAGGTTTTTGGCGCTTTTTCTCGATGCGGTCAGTGAGCTGGTGCCGGTGGCAAAACTGTCGGTTCTGTTAAAATCACCATACAGTGATGATTACGTGGTGGTGGCCCACAGAGGGCTGGATCCGGAGGTGCATGAGCAGTTTCGATTTAAGGCCAAAGAAGGGATCATTTCCTGGCTTGCCGGGGAAGGCCGTATCCTTCAATATTCGGAAGTGCTTGCAAAAAAAGATTGCCGTCATCACGCCGATTTAATGCAGGAGATGAAGCTGCTGCATGCCACGGTTTGTGTTCCTCTTGTGGCCTACGGAAAGTTAAACGGGGTTTTGTGTATCGGTTCGAAAGTGGCCGGCACTCCTTTTTATGAAAAAGAATTGGAGCTGCTTTACACCGTGTGTGGCAACATTGCCATAGCTTTAAATGATATCGATTTGCATGAGCGGTTGTATAACCAAAAAGTTTACATTGAAAGCATACTCCAGCTAATGACCAGCGGGGTTGTAGCGATTAACAAGGAAGATATAATTACCACCTTTAACCATAGAGCAGGGGAGATCCTCTCCTGTGAGCCGGGCGATATGGTGGACAGAGACCTGAGAAGCTTACCAAGTCCTCTTGGTGACCTGCTTTATGAAACTTTGAGCAGCGGGCGTTCTTACCATAAAAAAGAAGTTGAACTGCCCCGGGGCAAGCTCCCCCTTGAAATCAGCACTTACCGGATGACCAGCTCCGGAGGCGATGTGCTGGGCAGCGTCATGATTATTGACGACATCTCTACCCGCAAGCAGGCGGAACTGGAACGCCGTCAGGCGGAACAGATCGAGGTGTTAAACCGGTTTGTCGGTCAACTGGCCCATGAAATCAAGAATCCCATGGTAGCTATCCAGACGTTTTCGGAAATGCTGCCGGAAAAATATGATGACAGCTGTTTTCGAGACTTTTTTTCGCGAACGGTTAAGCAGGAGCTGAAAAAATTGAATGAACTGATTGACCAACTCAGCGCTTTTTCTTCTGCGCTGCTGTATAAATATGAAATTGTCTATGCCCGCGATCTATGTGATGCGGCAATCAAATTGTTGCACGAGCAGGGGATCGGCCTTTATCAGGCGCTTGAAACTGGCTATTGTGAAGAAAATCCCCGGGTGGTTGTGGATCAACTGAATGTAAGCAGAGCTTTTTCTTATCTTATAAAGTATTTTTTTGAAACCCTGCATGAAGGCGGAAGTGTAACGGTTAAGACCTCAGCTGAAAGCGGAGAAACTGCCGGTGTGGTTAAAATTATATTTTCCGCCGCCGTCAAGGGAGTAAACCCGGAAGATATTAAAGGAATGTTTGATCCCCTGGAAATAAGGCCGGATAACACTATTTCTTTGGGGCTGCCGGTGAGTAAAAAAATAATTGAAGATCACGGCGGCGAACTGCAGGTGGTTCAACCCGACAGTAAAACTTTAAGATTCGAAGTTAAATTGCCGGCCGCCACCGATCAAATTGCAGAAAAGGGAGAAAAAGATGATCACCAACAAGTCTAAAATTTTGGTGGTAGACGATGAGCTGGGGCCCAGGGAGTCCCTGCGCATGATCTTAAAAGATGAATATGAAGTGATTACCGCCGCGAACGGCAGTCAGGCTCTCGGGCATCTGGAGGATTCAGAATTTGCATTGATTATTTTAGATATTCGAATGCCGGGTATAAGCGGCATCGAGCTTCTGCAGAAAGTAAAAGAAAAAGCGCCTTCAACAGAGGTGGTAATGATCACGGCTTATGCTTCGGTGGATACTGCCACCAAAGCCCTGCGCCTGGGTGCGCTTGATTACCTGATCAAGCCTTTTGACCAGGCGGCAGTTCGGGATGTTGTAGCAAAAGGTATTTCTCGCCGGGACGAGTCCCGCTCGATTAAGAAGCGATTAAGTGACCTCCAGCTGGCCAATAAATCACTGGAAGCTCAAGTTGAAGAAAGCTATAACAATATTCAAAAGCACTATGAGGAAACTATTAACTCTCTGGTTGCCGCTGTTGACGCCAAGGACTCTTACACCAAGGGGCACCAGGAGCGAGTAGCTGAGCTGGTATACATGATCGGTGAAGCCATGGACATGGATGAAGAGGACCTGGTTGTATTAAAGAAAGCGGCAACCCTGCATGACATTGGCAAGATAGGGGTGGATGAGAGCGTCCTCCGAAAGCCCGATAATTTGTGCAGGGAAGAATACGATATGGTTAAAAAACATCCGGTGATCGGAGCGGAAATACTCTCTCCGGTAAAATTCCTGGAAGAGGTTATTCCCCTGGTACTGCATCATCATGAATATTACGACGGCTCGGGCTACCCATTAGGGTTGAAGGGTGAGAAAATACCCCTGGGCGCAAGAATTATTGCCGTTGCCGATGCAGTGGATGCCATGCTGCGGGAACGTCCTTATGCACCCCGGAAAACTGTTCTTGAGACATGTGAAGAATTGCGACGGGTTTCCGGAACCCAGCTGGATCCCAAGTTGATTGAGGCAGTCCTGGACAGGAACCTGGTCCCGATTTATGAAGAACTAACAAAAGACAGGGTTTGATAATCCGGGCAGTTTAGAGACTTCACAATTCTCCTTTTAACACCGGCCGGGAAAGCGGCGTTGGGCCTATTCCCAGGCTCCGGTTTTTCGGAACAATCCGGGAAGCTGACAGGGGTTTTGAAGAAGAATAATAAGGGTGGCCACCGGTGCAGCCGAGAGATTCCGGCCGGCGAAGGCTAAGTTGAGCGGGGCACCATACGGATTACGCCGCCTTTGCAGGTTGCGGCGCAGGTTCCACAACCGCCGCATTTTTTTAGATCAACCGTGAAGTCGATTCCTTCCCTGGTGCGAGCTTGCCGGGGACAGGCTTCTACGCATTCATCACAGCGGATGCATACTCCGCAGTGCAGGCAGCGCAAATACTCGTCGTGAAAACTGATTGCCCCTGTATCTGCGTTTTTCTCATTGGTGTGCAGATGGAGGTCAAAGCTGTCAATGGCTTCTTTCTGTTCCGGCATGTATTCCAGCCCCTGCAGTTCGGCGTGGACACGGTTTGCGCATTCCCGTCCTTTGCGAATACTGTTCGCTACCAGCCCGAGGCCGGTGGCATCTCCCGTAATGGAAACCTTGGGCATCACCGTTGCTCCGGATTGATCATTTGCTTCAAAAAAACCTCTTTGGTTTAAGCTTTCATTCAAGGCGTCCGGTAAAAAGTCAAACCGGGGAGCCTCGTTAATAAATGCAAATGTATCGCCTGCGATTAAGTGATCG
>PUKR01000068.1 GCA_003552365.1 Syntrophomonadaceae bacterium | reverse complement strand
CCACTGATCCCTTCAATGTGGACTTTTTCAAATTCAGCTTTTTTCCCAAAAGCAAGATTGGACATAATTACCAGTTTGTATGCTGCGTCAAACCCTTCGATATCATTGGTGGGATCGGGCTCGGCAAACCCGAACTTTTGGGCTTCATTGAGGGCATCCTGCAGGCTTAAATCATCCAGGGCCATACGGGTAAAAATATAGTTTGTAGTTCCGTTGACGATCCCGATCAGCCGGTTAACCCGGTCGGCAACCAGGTTGTGCTTCATGGGCCTGATCAGAGGTATTCCCCCGCCTACGCTCGCTTCATAAAAAACATTTAAATCCTTTTTACGAGCCAGTTCAAGCAGTTCTTCCCCGTGGGTAGCCATCAAATCCTTATTGGCAGTTACTACATGCTTGCCGTTCTCGAGAGCCCTTTTAATAAATTTGTAAGCAGGATTTATCCCGCCAATCAGTTCTATGACAATATCTATATCGGGGTTATCCAGCACATCGGCTGCATCCGTAGAAGTTTTTCCATTATCTAAGCCAAGCATTTTTAAACGGGCTTCATCAAGATCAACCACTTTCTCAAGTTCAATGACAAATCCGGATCGTTCATTGATCAATCCCCCATTGCGCCTGTATAGCTCAACCACACCACCACCGATAGTCCCGGCACCAACCAGCCCTACTTTAACAGCCTTTTTCCCCATTTTTTGCTTCATCTCCCTTAAGTTATTGTCCTTTAACTGATGTGTCGCTTACCCGGTTTACTCATAAATTTTTTCGTCTTCTTGATCTGCTTCAGGAGCATCAAGTTCAATATCGCGTCCTTTAAATCCTTCTTTTTGAAGTTCCCGGTAATACTCATGCTGAATGATTAGATCCATGATTTCATTGGTGCCGGTCCAGATCATGATCAGGCGTACATCGCGCAGCATCTTTTCAATCGGATATACATTAGTATAACCGATCCCGCCCATAATTTGCATGGCATTGTTCACTGCTTTCCAGGCATTTTCGGTAGCCACTTTCTTGGCTTCAGAAACCAGCCTCCTTGATTTTCCGGGCGGATCCCCGGCATCAACCGAACGGGCGGCCAGGTATATGATGCCCCGGGCAGTGTCCAGGCAGGTTACGCTGTCGGCAACTTTAAAACTAACCCCCTGGAAATTTTTAATTTCAGCCCCAAATGCCTTGCGGCGGGTACTATAGCGGGCAGCTACTTCAAGGGCGGCGCGCCCCATCCCGACAGCTCCTCCGGCGCTGGTCATTCGCTCCGGGATCATCATCTGGTAAAAAATAGCCGCTCCGTTGTTTTCTTCACCCAGCAGGTTTTCTTTGGGAACCCGCACATCATTAAAACCCAACCTGCCGGTTCCCCCACCTCTTGTACCCATCAGCCCGTATAGATACTCGGCTTTAACCTCAGGACAGCGATCCACGATAAATGCGCTGATCCCCTTGTGAGAAGGAGCATCCGGATCGGTGCGGGCGTAAACCATGAAATAGTCTGCTCCTTCCGAACCTACTACAAATCGTTTTTGACCGTTTAAGATATAATCATCGCCATCTTTTGTCGCAGTGCAGGTAGCTCCAAAAAAGTCCGAACCTCCCCGGGGTTCAGTCAGGGCCTCCGCCGTAGTCAAACGCCCTTCCAAAGTGGGACGCAGGTATTTTTCCTTCAGGTATTCAGAGCCAAACTTGTCAATCGCTTCCCCTACTATGCTGACCAGTGAATATAAACATCCCAGGGAAGTGCCCAGTACTCCCACTTCCTCCAGGGCAATGATTTCTGAAGCCCAGGGCATCCCCCGCCCCCCATACTTTTCGGGAAAACGCAAACCCAGGAGACCCCGGGCTGCCGCTTTTTCCAAAAATTCGCGGGGGTACCTTACCCTGTCCTCATCCATATCCCGCAGCAGTTGTTTGTCAATGTCTTCCTTAACAAAAGCACGCACTTCTTCCTGCAGTCTTTTTTCTTCCGCCGACATCATGCAATCGAGCATAAACTATCCCCTCCAGTTAAAAATATAAGAATATATTAATAAGGCCTCACCTTATATAAAAAAGGCTCTGCTTTCCTGCCCGCACTGTTCTGTTCCAGGTACTGGAAGGCCTGGTTGTAACAATTTAAAATGTCACGGGCCATATGCCCCCGGCCGGTAGAAAGCAGATCGCCGGCCAACCCATGGATAAAAGCACCGGCCATAGCAGCATTCTCAGGACTGATCCCCTGGGCGATAAATGAAGCGATTGTGCCGGTTAGCAAATCACCGGAGCCTGCCGTAGCAAGGTTGGGGCAGCCGGTTGGGTTGATAGCCGCTTTGCCGGTTGGTAAGGCGATTACTGTATTTGACCCCTTGATTAAAAGGATTGCATTCCATTGCCTGGCATAGTTAAGAGCAATTTCCAGGCGGTTTTCCATAATTTCACCGGGCTCGCTCCCGGTCAGCCTGGCCAACTCCCCCGGATGGGGAGTAAGTACAGGCGGATATTTAGCTTTTTTTAGGATGCCGGTTTTTCCAGCGAGCGCTTCCAGGGCGCCTGCGTCCAAAACAAGGGGAAGCGAGCTACCTTCAATTAATTTTTCAAGCAGTTTGGCTGTCTCCTGCCCGGGGTCAAGACCGGGTCCCACTGCCAATACATTGCAGGAGCCTGACATTTCGAGAATTTGTTCGGCTGTCTCTGCATTGATTACCCCCGTTTTAGCTTCGGGTAGGCTGATGGTAATTACTTCAACCAAACCGGCCTCTAAAGCGGTTTCAAGCGTTTGCGGCACTGCCAGGTAAACAAGTCCGGCACCGCTCTTTAGCGCGGATTCACCGGCCATTACCGCTGCTCCACCCATACCGGGAGAACCGGCGACAATAAAAACCCTGCCCATGGTGCCCTTGTGGGAAAGGTTTGGCCGGGGAGGCAGCCAATTCCATACTTTTCCTGAAGTAAGCAGTTCTACAGGTTCATTTTCAACCAATCGATCCGGGATATTGATCTGGGCTACATGGACTTCCCCCGCATAATCAACCCCCTGATAATTAAACAGTCCTGCTTTTGGATAAGCAAAGGTCACCGTCCAATCGGCTTTTACCGCACAGCCCATTACTTTTCCGCTGTTTGCATTCAAGCCTGAAGGAACATCTACACTGATCACTAAAGCTTCGGAATGGTTAATTTCCTTGATTATGCCGGCCATTAAACCGGTTACTTCCCGGTCTGTCCCTATACCGAGCAAGGCATCGATCACCAGCTCGGCTTGCTCCAGTTCCGTCCTAAACAGCTCAATATCTTTTTCTTCCATTAAGCGGTTGATCGGAAATTGATTTTGCTCCAAATATTTCTCGTTAATTCCGGCATCACCCCGGTATGCCCCCGGTTCAACCGTAGTCCATAAAAACACCTTCACCCCGGCATTCTTTAGCATACGGGCAATAACCAGGCCGTCTCCGCCATTGTTACCCGGACCGGCCATAACAGCTACTTTCTTCACCTGCGGCAGCCGGGAAAAAACGAGCTCCACTACTCTAATCCCTGCGGTTTCCATTAAAACCGCTCCGGGCAAGCCCAGCTCTTGTATAGTCTTACGGTCGGCTTCTTTCATTGCCGCGCTGCTCAAAACTTTCATCTTATCGGACCACCTTTTGTTATAAGACTATTGAAAACACCTGATCTGATTTCCGTTAATTTTACTGTCAGTTATGATATTAATTCGCTAACTATCTAATTTTGTCCTTCTTCAAGAAACAAATGCAAAATAAATACTTGCTTTTTCTGTGCTCTGATGTTAATATTTATTTTGTCGTAAAGGTAGGAAAGGAGGTAATTGTATTGCCTAATATTAAATCAGCCGCTAAAAGAGCCAGGCAAAACGTTAAAAGAGAAGAGAGCAACCGACGGGTAAAGAGCCTGCTCAAAACCTCAATTCGCCGCTTTGAAGAAGCTCTGCAGGGAGATGACCGGGAAGAAACCCGGCAAATGCTATATGATGCTGTGCGCCGGATAGATAAGGCTGCAGCCAAGGGAATCATTCACAAAAATAATGCAGCCCGTAAAAAATCAAGCCTGAGCCGCAGGTATAACAAAGCCGTTTCCGGCCAATAATCACGGTTGCACTTAATAAAACATAAAATAATTCCATCACTGGAATTAACAACCAGCCTTTTACCCCGGTTCCGGTTAAAAGGCTGTTTTGTATTAAAATATTTTTTCCATAGCCCGGAAACCAGATTTATTTTTCTTCAATACCAAGCTCTTTTATCAGGTGCACCACTCCGACCACCTTTTTCAGGTCAATGACAAAAGCAATGCCGGTTGCCGGTTTTTCCAGGTTGCCGGCTTCAACTATAGCTTTAAGGACCTGGTCTGTAACATCTTCCGACACGATGGTTAAAATAATCTCTTTCTCAGGCTCGATGGGGATGCCCATTAGCTTTTTCTTTTCATGAATTCCGGTACCCCTGGCGGGAATAATAGTAGCCCCTTCGGCACCGGCCTTTTTCGAAGCCTCGACGATACATTCACAGCATCCCTTTTTCACAATAGTTACGATCAAATCCTGGCGAGGAATAGATTTCATTAGGTTTACCTCCCTTTATCTTCACCTTTGTAATCATTATCGTCTATGTTATCACTTTCACCTTGATCCCGATCAGCTATTTCTATCTCTTCTATAAAAGTTTCGCTCTGGTTTTCCTCATCGCCCCGTAAATCATCTTTGCTATCCGGTTTATCTTCACTAAGTTCTGCCGAAGTTTCATGAGCAGATTCATCTCCTTGTTCATCGCATTTATTTTCCTGCAAACCCACATCCGGATCCGGTTCCGGGTTATCTATCTCTTCTTCTCCAGAAGCATCATTATCCGGAAAAAGAAACCCGAGCAGCATGACCATAATAATTGGCGCGAGAGCCACCAGAGCAATCAGCCCAAAGCCGTCGATTACAGCATCCCTTCCCTCTATTACATCAGCGGCTCCCACCGCCAGGGCCATGATAAAAGTTACAGTCATCGGTCCGGTGGCAACTCCCCCGGAATCAAAAGCTATCGCGGTAAAAGATGGCTTGGAAAAAATCATCAGGATTATCGCCAGCAGGTAACCGGGAATAATTATATAATAAAAAGGAATTCCGTAAACAATCCTGGTCATGGCCAGGGCAATAAAAATGCCCACTGCCAGGCACAGGGTATAAAGGATCAGGTTGCTCCTGATAGAGCCGCTTGAAGTTCTTTCAACCTGCTGGGTCAAAATACGCACAGCCGGCTCCGCCATGGTAGCAACAAACCCGAGAACAAAACCAAGGGGAATCAGGATCCAGCGGTGAGGGAGTTCCCCGATTACGGCTCCCATTTCAGTTCCTACCGGCATAAAGCCAACCTTTACCCCCTGCAAAAAAAGAGTAAGCCCAACGAAAGCGAACAAAATCCCCTTCAAAAGGTTAAAAAGCAGTTTCTTGGGTAATTTATAAATAAAGACAAATATTAAAAACATGGCCAGCACCGGGATGACCGCAGCTAAAACTTCTAATAAAACCTCGTCAATTTCATAAAAAATAAAACTAAAGCTCATCCAAAAATCACCCCCAGGATGAGTACACCGAGCACGGGGCCGATCGATGCTATACCAATCAAGCCAAAAGTATCCTGCACCCCTGATTTTCCACCCAGTACAGAAGTAGCACCAACCCCGAGAGCCAAAATAAAGGGTACGGCCATCGGGCCGGTGGTCACCCCGCCGGCATCAAAAGAAATGGCAACGAATTCTTCGGGCACAAAAAAGGAAAGGAGGACAACTAATATATAACCGGCAGTCAGAATATAAAAGATGGGCACACCCAGGAGAATCCGCAAAATAGCTACCGAGACAAAAAAGCCAACTCCCAGGGCAACAGCAATAATCAAGATGTTTGCTTCAATTGCGCCCCCGGAAGCAAAATCAACATTGTGAGCCAAAACCCTGACATCAGGTTCGGCCACGGTGACCACGAATCCAAAAATAAAAGCGGCAATTAATAAGAAAGATAGGGATCCTTTGGTTACCAGTTCGGAACCAATAATTTCACCAATGGGCAGCAAACCAGTTCTAACCCCGACCAGGAACAGAAATAGCCCGCTGGTAATCATCACTGCTCCGGCTAGAAATTGCCAGAATAGCTCGAGGGGAGTGCGAATTATAAAAAACTGAATCAAAGATATAACTATAATAATCGGCATAGTGGCCTGAAAAACTTCAAGAAATATTTCTCTGATATCATTGAGCAATTTTCCTATCCCGCCTAAAATAAATTCTTGTGCAGACTCTCAACAATCCTGCAGAGCCAAATTAAAGTTTTGCTTAAACTAAGCCAGGTATTACCGGCCCGGATCCATATGCTATCTAAATATCATTTCTTCGTCGATATAGAAAAGTATGTCCTCAAACCAGGCATAGAAAAAAATTATTTATTTCTACTTCTTCAAAACCGGCACATCAGACTCCAGTAACAGTTCAGCCACCCAGGCAGCTGACTGCCCGACAACTGCTGGACATTTATCCTTAATACCGCCTGCTTCTTCGTATTGCCTG
>PUKR01000273.1 GCA_003552365.1 Syntrophomonadaceae bacterium | reverse complement strand
TTCAGCTTCGTCTTTGGTCTCTCACCTCTTGCTTACGGCCTGGCAACTTTATTTGCCATTTACTTCTGCCTCCAGCTGCACTGGCAGGATCACATAGTGCTGACCGCGATTACTGCGGTAACCGTTATTTTTAGCAGCCACGAAATGCCACTTCTATTTTCAGCCCAGCAAATCTTAACCGCCCTGTTGGGAGCCGTGTGCGGCCTTACCGTTAATTACCTCTTTACTCCAAACCATAAAAAGCAAGTCCGGGAACAACTTAAAGAAGTTGAGGCCGGGTCACGCAGGATTATAGAATTTATTATGCTTGAAATGCTCGAACCGGGATGCAACGATGAGAGCTTCAAAAAGGAAGTGGCTCAGCTTAAGGACACTATCGAGGAAGGTATGGATCTGGCCAAACTCCTCCAGGAGGAACAGCGGTTTGTAATCCACCGGGAAACCGATTCCGACCGCTACAGGCGGACCTTTGAAATTTTTAAATCCCAGCTGGCCCGCCTTGAAGAGATGCATAATTTAGCCCGGCGCATTCCGATTAAGGTGCCCCATGCGGGACCAATTGTGCAGCTGTTCCGCATTGTTCAGAAAATGCAGCTCCGCAGGGCTACCGGTAAACATCATCATTACAGGATAATAAAACGGCTGATGGCAAAACTCGAACAAAGTTTTGAGCAACTGGAAATGCCGCACAACAGGGATGAATTTATCAGCCGGGCCAGCCTGTTTCACCTGTTCCAGGAAGTAAAAAGGTACTATCGCCGCATGCAGGAAATACCCTTTGCCGTTCTTAAAGAAGACTGATTACCGAAACCCGGCAATACAAGCCCATATAAATTTAACCCGGGGTTATCGGACATAATAAAATAAAAAATCAGAGCAACGCTTCCAGCATCTTGCGGGTTCGGCGCAGGGCTTTTCCCCGGTGGCTAACCCTATTTTTTTCTTCACGCGATATCTGGGCAAAGGTAGCTTCGAGCGGTTCGTAATAAAATAGTGGGTCATAACCAAACCCCCCTTCTCCAAGGGGTGTTTCCACTATTTTACCCGGGCAGTCTTCTTCAATAATTCTCGTTTTACCCTCCGGTAAGGCTATCGCGATCGCGCATTTAAAAGCAGCATTGCGCTTTTCAGGCGGGATCCCCTTTAATTCTTCCAACAATTTACGGTTGTTGGCCTCCCGGTTCCCATTTTCACCGGCATAACGGGCCGAGTGCACCCCCGGCCTGCCGTTTAAAGCTTCGACCTCCAGCCCCGAATCGTCGGCCAGGGCAACTTCCCCGCTGAAAGAAGCAACCGCTTCCGCTTTCCTGGCAGCATTCCCGGAAAAAGTAGAACAACTTTCTTCAGGCATGGTTAGCCCGGGAAAATCCTTTAAGGTTAATACCTCGACAGGCAGATCCCTTAGCAATTCTTTTATCTCTTCAACTTTACCCCAATTATTGGTGGCAATCACCAGTTTTTTCATCGTCCCGGCTCCTTTTCTATAATATTGCAACTATTTCCCGATCAAGGAATTAAAATCAAGATAACCCGGTAAATTAAATTTAATGATTTTAGCTTAACCTGCTGATTAGACGGTCAATTTTGGGGCCAAGGGCCTCCTTTTGACAGGCAGTAATTTCAAGCATTCCACGAGCAGCCAGGTCAAGCATGCTATCAAGCTGTTCCCGGCTGAAAGGATTTTCTTCAGCCGAACCCTGAATTTCAACCAGCTTCCCCGAGGAGGTCATTATTATATTCATATCTACCCCGGCAGCGGAATCTTCTTCAAAGCTCAGGTCAAGCACAGGGGTATTATCCACCAGGCCCACACTGACCGCGGAAAGATATTCTTCAACAGGCAAAGCAGCCAGGATCTCTTTTTCAATTAAAGTGGTCATGGCTTCCACCATTGCAACAAAAGCTCCGCTAATGGCCGCCGTGCGAGTTCCTCCGTCAGCCTGAAGAACATCACAGTCGATCTTAATTGTTCTTTCGCCCAGAGCCTTCAAATCGGTAACGGCACGCAGGGAACGTCCGATTAATCTTTGAATCTCCAGGCTGCGGGCATTAACCACCGTCCTTTCCCGGTTCACTCGCACTTCTGTAGAACGGGGGAGCATGGCATATTCCGCAGTCACCCAGCCCTGGGTCCGGCCATTTAAAAATGGAGGCACCTTTTCTTCAAGCGAGGCCGTGCAGATTACCCGAGTATCCCCCAATTCAATCAAAGCCGAACCTTCTGGATGCCGCAAGTACGAGCGTGTAACTTTTATTGGCCTTAACTCACCGGGACCTCGCCTGTCCGATCTTATTATCCTGTTTTGTTCCATACTTTTATCCCCGCCCCCTAGATATTTTTGTGCCTGCTCAGCTGTGCAACACGGCCGTAAAGTAACTATTTTTTAATTAACCCGGGAATTATTATGTTAGGAGAACTACCCTTTTAAACTTGTTCTCTCCTTAACCACCGATTTACCATCAATAACTATAATGGCCCTGGGATTTTATTCCCCATCAAGATTTTGATTCCTTCAACAAATCGATCAAATCATAGTGTAAAGTTATTGTAGGGATTTAGCAGGGAAATATTTTAGAGGTATAGAAAGAGGAACCGCAAGTTCAGTACGATCAAATAATTTAGTTCACCCCTTTCACGGTAGATGCTATAATAATACATGTATGTAACCGGAATAAATGGCATGAGCAGCGGGCTTTATGCCATCTAAAAGGAAACCTTTTTATTTACCGGTGAGAATGGAGGCCTGAAATGGAGACAAACTATATTTTACCGGGAATTGTATTTATAATTCTTGCCTACATCATTTACAGCTATAATCGGCTGGTAAGCCTGCGAAACATGGCCGATACTGCTTATTCCAACATCGATACCCTGCTGCAAAAGCGTTTCGACCTGGTACCAAACCTGGTCAACACGGTTAAAGGGTACATGGCACACGAGAAAGATGTTTTAGAGACGATCACCAGGGCCAGGACCGAATGGCTTAACGCTTCGACGATGAAAGAAAACGCGGGAGCAGATCAAAAAGCGGAAAAAGCTCTGAAAACTCTTTTTGCTGTTTCGGAAAACTACCCGGATTTAAAAGCAAACCAAAATTTCATGATGCTCCAGGAAGAATTATCCGGGATTGAAAGAAAAATCGCTTATGCCAGGCAGCGCTACAACCGGACCGTAATGGCCCTAAACACGGTTATCCAGCGCTTTCCGACCAATATCATGGCCCGTATCTTTAATTTTACATCCAGGGAATACTTCACGGTAGAATCAACAGAAGCGCGCTCAGCCCCGCAAATTAATATGCAGGACGGTGAAAACAAGTGATGGATCCCATATATGGCCGAATTTCCGCCAACAAAAGAAAAACATTTTTCCTTTTCTTCCTGTATGCCTTGCTTTTTGGGTTTATTGGTTATTTCATCGGTATTTATCTGGGAGATCCGGTAGTGGGCATAATCCTGGCCGGTGTTATTTTTATAATCCTTTTTTTAATCAGCTACTTTAGCGGGCAAGAGGTAGTGACCAAAATGGCCGGGGCCCGCGAAGTGAGGAAAAAAGACGAACCTTACCTGTACAATACGGTGGAAGCTTTGAGCATTGCCGCGGGAAGGCCGATGCCCAGGGTATTTATTATCGAAACCGAAGTGCCCAACGCCTTTGCCGCAGGCCGAAATCCCGACAACGCCGTCATTGCCGTAACCAGGGGGCTCCTGAACCGGTTGGACCGGCAGGAATTGGAGGGGGTTATTGCCCACGAAATGGCCCATATCAACAATTACGACGTTTTACTGGCCACCGTGGCCATTGTTTTAGCCGGGACCATCGTGTTCGTCAGCGTCATCGCCAGGCGGATGATGCTTTTCGGGGGCATGGGGCGCGGCAGCGGCCGCCGGGGCGGCCAGGGCCAGTTGATCATGATCTTAATCCTGCTTATCGTGGCAATACTGGCCCCGATATTTGCCCAGCTGCTCAAGTTTGCCATTTCACGGCAGAGGGAATACCTGGCCGATGCGACAGCAGCCAATTTTACCGGTTACCCGGAAGGTCTGGCCAGTGCCCTGGAGAAAATCACCAACCAGCAGGTTAAAGACAGCCCCATTGAAAACAAAGCCCTTGAAGGATTGTATATCGTTAACCCTTCACTGGGAGCCAGGTCCGGCAACCGGGCCGGTGTCCTTTTCGCCACCCATCCTCCCGCTGTAGAGCGCATCAAGCGGCTGCGGGCAATGTAGCAGGAAAAACTACTGGTTACAAGCGAACCTGGTAGGCCTTGATCTCTCGTTGTAACAGTTTAAAACCCACTTCCTCGAATGGGCGGGGATCTCCGCTGACAAAAAAGCGGTAGCGGGAAGAATTGGAATTCAAGGGATTCTTCAGGCCTGAGTTGATCAGGATATCATCAACTTCGGTCACAATTTCTTCGGCAGAATTAATTAACTGCACCGAACTGCCCATAACCCCCTGGATTAAGCCGGTCATCAGCGGATAATGGGTACAGCCGAGAATAAGGGTATCGACCCCCTCACCAACCAGGGGCTCGAGGTATTCCTCGGCTACTTTTTGCGCTTCAGGGGTATCGACAAGGTTATTTTCCACCAGCAAGACAAACAATGGACAGGCCTTGGATGCAATATGCAGGGAACCATCATTTTTCTGCAGCGCCTTTTCGTATTCTCCACTGCCGATGGTTCCGGCTGTCCCGATTACTCCAATGCGACGGTTATGGCTGTGCTGCAGGGCTGCGCGCACGCCCGGCTCTATCACTCCAACAACCGGCTGTTCACATAGCCGCTGGTAATAGGACAGGCCGGCTGCAGTAGCAGAATTACAGGCAATTACAATTAATTTAATTTCCTGGTGTTTTAAAAAATCGATAATTTCAAAGACAAACCGGCGAACCTCTTCATTGGGCCTCGGTCCATAAGGCATCCGGGCGGTATCACCAAAATAGATAATACTTTCGTGAGGCAGGCGTCGGCTGATTTCGCTGACCACGGTCAGGCCACCTACACCGGAATCGATCACCCCGATCGCTTTATGGGCATTAATCAGTTGTTCATCAGTAACTGTCATAAATTATTTAGCCTTTATCCTGTTAAAGTACCCGCCCATTATTTTACGGGTATCAAATATTGAAACTACTGCCCTGGGATCATAGCTGTCAACCGTCTTTAAAAAAGATGGCAGTTCTTTCCTTTTTAGTAAAACCTGCACGCTGTTCTTTAAGCCTTCCCTGCCATAGCAGGGCGTGGAAGTTACCCCATAACCTTGTTCTCGCAAGCCTTCTTCCAGGGTTCCGCCATTTTGCTGGGTGATCAGGTGAACATTAACATATCCAACGGCGATCATCTCTTCTAGCTTGCTGCCCACTATATTGCCGGCAGCAAAACCCAGGCCGTACACGATAACATTGGTCCACTGGTCCAGGTTCGTGATAACCATGCTTAAAGCCACAAGATAAATAATAACTTCAAAAAAACCAATAACTGCCGCAGTCACACTGTTGCCCCTGGTTAAATAAATAATACGCATGGTTCCCAGGGTCACATGGGCAATTTTAGCAATAAAAATTGCCAGGTAAGTCAAGAATACTGGTAATACCGGCACTTCAATTCTCCTATCCTCAGGTAAAGGTTAATAGCGAACAAAACCGCCCGCAAAATATCAAGACTAATTTTAGCAACCTCCCCGGTGGGTGTCAATACAAATCTTGCGCCTGCGGATCATTTTTGCGGCGAGGATTAACCTCGCCGCATTGTTCCAACTATAGTTCATGGTGCATAAAAAATTATCACACCGGGTTTTACGCTCAAATTAAAATACTGGGCTAGCGGATAGAATCCATATCAGCTGAACGTGTAGCAATCATTTCCAGGGCGTAAGGGTTTTTGACCCGGATCAAGGTTCCCTTCATCCCCAGCGAACGGGATTCGATAATCCCCGCGCTTTCAAATTTACGCAGGGCGTTGACAATTACAGACCGGGTTATCCCCAGGCCATCGGCTATTTTACTGGCCACAACGATACTTTCATTATTGTTAATCGACTTCAAGATCTCATGAATTGCTTCCACTTCAGAGTAAGAGAGGCTCTCAAAGGCAGCAGAGGCTAACTTCTTATTCCTGGCATCCTGCTCTTCTTGATCAACAAAGTCATGAACCAGGATCATACCCAGCAGGCTGGCCCCTACTTCTGCCAGGATCAACTGTTCTTGTTCAAAAGGCCCCTCATCTTTATACAATACCAAACTGCCCATTTTCTTCTCACCGCTCAATACAGGCACCACTGTTAAAAACTTCTTTCCAGCCTTATCTCCGGGATATGGTTGATTAAGTAATGGTTCCTTTGTATTCAGCACGGACATTAACTCCTCGCTGCCTGCTAACGACCCCTGCTCAACCAGGTTTTCAATCTCCTGATCCAGCTTTACTTCACCCGGATAACAAGCTAAAACGCCACCGTTTTTCTCTATAAGCAGAACAGCGGTACCTGTTACCGCAGCAATTTCCCTGGTTCCTTCATTGAGAGCGGCTTCCTGATGATCGCTTTGGTGAAACACGCG
>PUKR01000258.1 GCA_003552365.1 Syntrophomonadaceae bacterium | reverse complement strand
CCGGTTTTTAACCTGGCCGACTCGGCAATTGTTGTAGGAATCGGGTTTTTTATCATTGCTTTTTGGCGGGATATCGATTTTCGCGAGAATAGGAGTTGATTACTTGTATCCTGTGCTGTTTGAGTTTGGCAACTTTACAATCCATTCTTATGGATTGATGATTGCCCTGGCCGTAGTTATTTCTTCAATTGCCCTGTACCGGCAGGCTCCCGGGGAAAACGTTAACCCGGATCATCTCCTGGAGGCGGTTATCATTTCGATCTTTGCAGGGCTTGTGGGGGCCCGCTTGTTGTATGTTGCCCTCAACTGGGAATACTTTTCCGCCAACCCTGCTGAAATCCTGTTCGCCCGGTTTGCCGGATTATCTTTTTTCGGCGGTCTATTTTTAGCAGTAATTATTGTTTATTTTTGGAGCAGCCGTCGCAAAATCGGATTTTTGAAAACAGCGGATCTCCTGGCCCCTTACCTGGCCCTGGGTTATGGCTTCGGCCGGATCGGCTGTTTTTTAAACGGCTGCTGTTACGGCCTGGAAAGCAATCTCCCCTGGGCTTTGCCGGCAAGTATGCATGATGACCTTTTGCGCCACCCGGTTCAGCTATATGCCGCCCTGGGAGCAATTTTGATTTTTGTTATCCTCAGGCTGATCCGCCCCAAAAGGCCCTTCATCGGATTCATCCTCCTGGCCCTGTTTGCTTTTTATGGACTTTTGCGTTTTTCTACCGAATTTTTCCGCTATGAACCGGTTTACTGGCTGGGTTTATCCCAGGCCCAGGTTTTTAGCCTTTTAATAACGGTCATTTCAGTTTTTTTGCTCGTAATTTTTACCCGAACCCAAAAGCGCAGAACGGCCAGGGCCGGTGACCCCGTTGTTTATAAGGACGGATCTCGCTCATCCCGCCGCAAAAGGAAGAAAAGAAAGGTGCCCGGTGATGAATAGTCGGGAAGAAAATGACAGGGAACAAAAAAAAGTAAACTACGCTCCGGGAAATGCTACCGCCCGGGAAAGTGAAAGTTTTTCCGGTAAAGAAGAAATAATTATGCAGTCAGAAGCTGATGGTGTGCGCCTGGATAAATTCCTGTCCGGGCAGTTGTCCGGGCAATCACGCAGCAGGTTGCAAAAACTGATAGAAACCGGCCGGGTTATAATTAATTCTTCGGTTTGTATGGATAAAAATTATCGCCTAAAAACCGGTGACCTGGTAATCATCTCAATGCCCCCGGTTGAAAAATATCAGGTAGCTCCCGAGAATATTCCCCTGGAGATTGTTTTTGAAGATTCGGATCTTTTAGTGGTTAACAAGCCCCGCGGAATGGTTGTTCACCCGGGTCCGGGTCACCTTAAAGAAACCCTGGTTAACGCCCTCTTGTATCACTGCCGCGATCTTTCCGGGATCGGGGGCGTAATGCGGCCCGGAATTGTTCATCGGCTTGACAAAGACACTTCAGGGCTGCTGCTGGTGGCAAAAAATGATGCCGCCCACCACAGCCTTTCCGGCCAGCTTAGTGGCAGAAAGCTTAAACGTGAATATATTGCCCTGGTTAAGGGCCGGGTTGAACCAGCTACCGGGCGAATTGAAGCCCCGATTGCCCGGCATCCCAGGCACCGAAAGAAAATGGCAGTAGTGCCGGGTGGTAAAGAAGCGATTACCAGCTACCGGGTTCTTAAATATTTTAAGGGTTACAGCCTGCTCAGGCTTAACCTTGAAACGGGACGGACCCACCAGATCAGGGTACACATGGCCCACAGGGGACACCCGGTCGCCGGCGACCAAACTTACGGTGGCCGGACGTGGGAAGATCTTCCTGTGCAGCTGGCGGAGCCACATGCCCTGCATGCCCGCAAAGTCACTTTTTTACATCCCGGCAGCGGGGAACAAATGGAGTTTAGTGTTCCCCTGCCGGATTATTTTAGAGAAGGCCTGCTAATCCTTAAAGATATGTGAATCCCTGCTTCTGCTTATTTGCTGCAAGGCAGTGGGTTACACTTTCTGAAATAAAAGCCCACAGCTCGCCTGCTTATAAAGCAAATTTTTTACGCAGCTCCGGGTCGGATGGGTTAGCGGTGACGGTGTTATAGTTTTCATAGAACACGAACCCTGGTTTGCCTCCCGGCCTGCGGCGCACATGGCGGATTTCTGTATAATCGATATCGACTGCGCTGCTGTCTTTGCCCCGGCTAAAATAAGCCGCTAAAAAGGCCGCTTCTTCGATATCCTGTTCCGGTGGCGGATAAGGAGCTTCTTTCAAGACCACGTGCCCACCGGGGATATCCCGGGCATGAAACCAGGTATCGTTACGGGCGGCAGCTTTAAAGGTCACATAATCATTCTGGCGGTTATTACGCCCGACCAGGATGGTATGTCCTGCTGAAGACTTAAATTTATAAGGTTGCGGGACACCTGGTTCTTTTCTTTTACCCCTGTCTTTGCTCTTTTCGCGCAGGTAACCGGTCTCGATCATCTCCTGCCTGATTTCTTCCAGGGATGAATAGTCGCTGTTTTCCAGGGAGTAGGATAAATTTTGACAGTATTCAATCTCTGCCCTGGTCTTATTTAACTGCCTGCGAATTTTTTGCCGCCCTTTTTTGGCTTTTTGATAACGGTTCAAGTGGTGCTGGGCGTTTTCGCTGACCGATTTGGCCGGATCCAGGGGAATTTCTACATTTTCTTCCGGGTTATAAAAATTGGTCAATACCGCTCTTTCCGCTCCGCGGGGCACTTCATGGCTGTAAGCCAGCAGCAATTCCCCGTAAAGCCGGTGTCGTGGCGCTTTAGTGGAAGCTTCCAGCTCTTTTTCCTGCTGTTTCTTTTTTTTAAACAGGCTTTTCAAGCGCTTGTCGATTGTATTTTTCAGTTGTGATTTCAGCTGCTTCTCTTGCTCTTCCATAATTATATTTCCATAAAACTGATCGAGCATTTCACTGACGTTATCATATTTTACCTGCTCGTCTGCGGGCAGGTGAGTAAGCTTAATTGCTGAATACAGCCTTCGGCCGGTTATGAGAACCGGTTCAAAACGCCCTGCTTCCGCATCTAAAAAGATCATTTTTACCGTTTCAAATAATTGTTCTTCCGCGTAGCCCGGGGAGGTTTGGTCAGCCCACCTGCTGCGGTAAAGCGCTTCTTTGGCTACCAGCGGGCTCAAACCTTTAACCGCATTAAGCAGGGCTATTTCAGGCGGTTTATTTTCCTGCAAAAAAAAGTTAAAAAAAGCTGAAAAACGGTCTATGCTCATTTCCAGCGGGTTTAGCCTGACCTGAGGCGGTACCGGGCGGTAAGGTTCTCCGGGTTGAATTGCCCTTTTGGGGTTTTTATCCCAGGAAACTGTTTTAACCGCGCCCAGGATAATCCCTTTTTCATCGACCAGGATCAAGTTGCTGCGCCGATCCATGATTTCAGCAACCAACCTGGTGGCTGGCATGCCGTAGGGAGGGTCAAACTCAATTTCCAAAATACGCTCCAGGGCTGGGTTGGAAAAGGCCCTGGCCCTGCCGCCAACCAGGTATTTTCTGAGCAACATGCAGAAAGGGGAAGGTTGCTCCTTGTGCTTAAAACGGCCGTAAGTCATGTGAACGCGGGCGTATTGCGGGTTCGCCGAAAGTAGCAGTCCCGGCTGCCGGCCATGAGAATAGAGGTGGAGAATAATTTCCCCCCGATCATTTTCATAAACTTTTTGCACCGGCGATCCTGTAAACTCTTTTTCTAATTGATCTTTTACTGCTTTCATGATCAAGGTATCGAAAGACACTTTTTCCCACCTCCGCAATCCAGTATAATTGGTATTAATAAACATGGCAAATTCAAGGGCCGGGGACTGCTTAAATATTCCTTGAGATCGCCTCCAATTGATGTTAATATTAATCCAGCAAATAACTGTGTAACTTGACGCTTTAGCAAGTAGAACAAAGAGATTTGCATTAAATAGCTGTTATTGAAATGAAATATACCGAAAGGATGACTATATATTGATCAGCAGCATGACCGGTTACGGTCGCGGCAGCAGCTCTCAGGAAGGCTTTACAATTACGGCTGAGCTTCGCTCCGTTAACCACCGTTATTCCGACTTTTCTTTACGCATGCCGCGGGAACTGTACTTTTTAGAAGACCGGGTGCGGCGCATGCTGCAGGAATCAATTAAAAGAGGGCGAATTGAAGGGAGCATCACCCTGGAAGAAATTCCCGCCGGCCTGCGCCAGGTGAAAATTAATTATGACCTTGCCGAAAATTACTATTATTCTCTGCAGGAACTCTGCCGGCACCTGGGAATCGAAGATAATATTAAAACGGAGCACTTATTACAGATGCCGGAACTCTTTAAAACCGGTGCTATTGCCCTGACTGAAGAACAGGCCTGGCCGGTTGTCAGCGCCGCCTTGCGGGAAGCCCTGGACCAGCTTATCGAACAGCGCCGCGCCGAGGGGGAAAACTTATGCCGGGACCTGCTGGAAAGATGCGGCAGGCTTGAAGAACAGGTGGCCACCGCTACCGGGCTGGCCGAAGAGGCCAAAGCAGAATGCCGCCGGCGCCTGGAACAAAAGTTTGAAGAGTTGCTGGCCGGTCAGTTTGAAGAGTCCCGCCTGATGATGGAAATCGGGATCCAGGTGGAACGCATGGGAGTCGACGAAGAACTGGTTCGGTTAAAAAGCCATATCGAAGCTTTTCGTGCCAACTTGAATGGAACCGTTCCTGCCGGGCGCAAGCTTGATTTTATCGCCCAGGAAATATTTCGTGAAGTAAATACAATCGGGTCAAAATCCGGGGATTATCCACTGACAAACATTGTTGTGGAATTGAAAGCAGAGTTGGAAAAAATTCGTGAGCAGGTTCAGAATTTGGAGTAAACGAAGGGGGTTTTTATTATGAGCATCAAGCTGATCAATATCGGGTTTGGCAACATAGTCTCAGCAAGCCGGATCATTGCTATTATCAGCCCTGAATCGGCGCCGGTAAAAAGAGTAATCAGTGAAGCCCGCGATCGGGGGATGCTAATTGATGCCACTTATGGACGGCGGACCAGGGCGGTTATTGTGGCTGACAGCGGCCATATAATCCTGTCTGCAGTCCAACCCGAAACAGTTAAGCACCGTTTACAGTCAAAAGAAGTAGTAGTTGAAACTGAAGAAGCGGAATAGGTAACGGGAGGTAATAAATGGCTGAAGGTATTCTTTTGATTATATCCGGGCCTTCCGGAGTGGGCAAGGGTACTGTTTGCCGATTTTTGCTCAAGATCAGGGACGCCCTCAAGTTGTCGGTGTCAACTACAACCCGCCCGCCCCGGCCCGGTGAAGTTGATGGAAAAGAATACAATTTTACCACAACCTCCTGTTTTAAAGAAATGATCAATAACGGCTCTTTTCTCGAGTGGGCGGTGGTCCATGATCATTATTACGGGACCCGGCGGGACAAAGTCCGGGAACTCCTTGATAAAGGTGAAGATCTCATCCTGGAAATTGATGTCCAGGGAGCCGAGCAAATCAGGGAAAAGGAGCCGGATGCGGTTTCAATTTTCCTGGCCCCGCCCTCCATGGCGGATCTTGAGAAAAGAATTACCGGAAGAGGCACTGAAGAACCGGATAAAATCTTTGCACGCCTGGAAACGGCGCGCAGGGAAATGGCAGCGTATCGCTTCTATGATTACCTGGTGGTTAATGATACCGTGAAAAATGCCGCTTTATTAATTGCCTCAATAATTGACGCGGAAAAAAGCAGGGTGAGCCGGGGAGCCAGGCCGCCTTGCTGGGGAGGTGAAAAAAATGATTTATCCTTCTATTGATGATCTTGTCAAGCACTTTGACAGCAAGTATACGCTGGTAATTGCCTCGGCAAAAAGAGCCCGTCAACTGCGTAACGGAAGCACCAGAACGACTAAAAAGGGTTACCAGAATGATGTTGCCACTGCTCTGCATGAAATAGAAGTCGGTAATATCGAGTACGAACGCATCCGTGACGGGATCAAGTAGGAGTGTTAGCCTTGCGAAAAGTTATTTTAGGAGTAACCGGCGGCATCGCCGCCTATAAGGCTGCCGAACTGGCCAGGCTTTTTGTTAAAAGCGGTGCTGAAGTGCAGGTGGTAATGACCCCGGCAGCCACCGAGTTTATTGCCCCCCTGACCTTTCAATCCCTGACCGAAAGGCCTGTTTACACGGAAATGTACGCCGAAAGATCAGGTGAGCGGATCAGGCACATCGGCCTGCTTGAAGGAGCCGATGTGGTGGTAATCGCCCCAGCTACAGCTAATACCATTGCCAAAATGGCTTCCGGCATGGCCGACAATTTGCTCACCACTTTATACCTGGCTGCCGAATGCCCGGTTGTAATAGTGCCGGCGATGAATATTAATATGTATGAACATCCTACCCTCCGGGAAAACCTGCTTAAGCTGCAAGGGCACGGCTGCCATATAATGGACCCGGAGGCCGGGGAGCTGGCCTGCGGGGTTTACGGCAAAGGGCGCATGCCCGAGCCGGTAGATATCCTTGCCTATACTAAGGCGGTATTAAAACCGAAAGAATTTAAAGGGATTAAAGCCCTGGTCAGCGCCGGCCCGACCAGGGAGCCTCTCGATCCGGT
>PUKR01000135.1 GCA_003552365.1 Syntrophomonadaceae bacterium | reverse complement strand
GGCAAAGGTTAATCTTGATTGCCGGCTCAGTCATGCTGATGATGCCGGAAGTATGGTCTGATTTTGTTGGCGCCCCGCTTGTTGCTATTATAGCCTTAATGCAGTACAGAATGAACAAACGCGAAGAGCTGGAGGAAGCAGCTGTCAGCTAGAATAATACAACCGGCAAGCCCGGAACAGTTAAAATCTCGATTAAGAAAGCCCGGATGAGCAAGTAAAATACGGGTATTATCAACATGTAAGTTAAAGCTCAGCCGTGCTGCTTTTGGCCTGATGACGGCTCACCTAAGGTAAATGGTACCGATTCAGCTTTAGGCTTTCGCTCAGGTTACGCTTTAGCATTCGCCATCTAAGACTTTAGGTCTCGGCAGCCTGCCTCCATGCAGGCCGACCGGCTACAGCCTTTGCATCAAAGGCCATTGCAAGCGCTTTACCTGCAATCTCTTCAGTCCAAAAGCAGCACGGCTGAGCAGTTACCTTTTGTTTTAACTTATAAGCCTTGCTGCCTGGTAAATACTTTTTTAGAACTATCAACTTTATGGATCAAGCCTACGATTCCTGGATGTAATCTGCAACTTTTTCCCAGTTCACGTATTTTTCCATGTTATCTTTTACCATTTTAATCGCCCCCTCATTTTGGGGGTGGATGCTGCGATAAATGCTCTGCAGCTGCTCTATCGTGGAATAAGTATCTTCGTGGACCAGGATTACAGGCACCCCTTTTTCTTCAGCCTGCGAAAGTACCTGTACTTCAGGATAAAGGCCGCCTGTAAAAATAATCACGGAAGTACTTGTTTCAAGGGCCGTTAAGGCCATATCGCTGCGGTCTCCGCCGGTAATCAAGGCTTTGTTCGGCGCACGGCGCAGGTAGCTCAATGCACTTTCGATCGTCATTGTCCCCACGACTACTTCTTCGACAATCCGGTTTAAGTTATCGGGCGCGGTAAGTAATTCACCGCGTAGCGCATCATGAAATTCCGCAACCGTAGGTGAAGAAATTTCAACCTGGCTTGGTATCACTCCTAACACTTCAAAGCCTTTTTCTTCTACCATTGGTTTATATACGCTGTTGCACTTGTTCCACTGGGTCTGGGAAACGTTATTAAATATGCAGCCGATAACCGGAATATTTTTACTTGACCATAAGTCAAGGTAAAGCAGGTTTTTATCCAGCTCAAAATCGTCATCGGCTTTAATGACAGGCAATGCGATTGAATTAAGCCTTTCAGCCAGGGTAAAGTCACACAAACCCTGGTTATGGCCGATGTGCGGATCGGTACTGCCGTCAATCAAAACAACATCATACCCTTCGGAACACTTTTTAAAAGCCGCATCTATGCGTGGGTATAAATTTTCTACATCCTGCATAAAACGGGGGGTCAGGTAGTGGTTGCCTGCTGTAACCGGTGATATCGTATCACCGGAAAAGGGGAGGGAGAAAATTTCCCGCATCAGGATTACATCATCGTCATCTTTTTTTGCCGGTCCTTTGCGAAAGCTAATCGGTTTAAAATATGATACTTTAAAGCCTCGTTCCCTTAGCTTCAAACCGATGCCGAGGGCAGTGGCAGTGACCCCCCCGCCTGCAACGCCGGAAAAATAGATCGCTTTCATTTGATCACCTCGTTGGGATTAATCCTATTTTTCTTTCTCTTCTATGGTAATTTTCACATCTAAAGCCGTGGACCCTTTAGTGTGAACCCGAACCGGGTTTATATCCATCTCGGTTATTTCATCAAAATCACGAACAAGGCGGGCTGTTCTTAAAATTGAATCAGCGAGAGCGTCGATATCGGCAGCCTTCTTGCCCCTGTAACCTTGTAGCAGTGTATAAGCCTTGGTTTCGGTAATCATTTCTTTCACTTCTTCATAATTGTCAAGCGCCGAAGCAAGGCGGAAAGAAACGTCTTCTAAAAGGTTAACATAGATGCCGCCAAGTCCGAAAACTACAAGTGGTCCGAACTGGACATCCCTGGACATGCCTACAATAACTTCGACCCCTTCATCAACCATGTCCTGGACTTCAATGCCGTATATAGGCGCATCTGGAAGGTAGTACCCGACACTATCCATAATCTGCCGGTAAGCTCGTTTAACTTCTTTATCGCTGTGCAGACCGATTGCTACTCCGCCGACATCGGTTTTATGGGCAATACGGGGAGAAGATATTTTCAAAGCCACCGGGTAACCAAGCTTAGAACCAATTTCACAGGCTTCCTCTTCTGTGGTGGCCAGGTATGTTTTGCTTACCGGGATTCCATATGCAGACATAACCGTAGAGGTTTCATGCCCCAGGAGAACTACCCGGCGGTCTTCTAACACTTGATCAATAGTTTTGCGCACAGTTTCCCGGTTTATATCTTCAAGTTCAACCGGCTGGACCGGTTCTTTCTCTTTAATAAAACCGCTGTACCTGACCATGCCTTCGAGAGATGAAATTGAAGGTTCCGGGAAAGTAAAAGAGGGGACCTTATTCTCGGATAAATAATTTTTCCCTTCGGCCAAAACTCGGCCACCGATATAAACTGCCATTACCGGTTTGTCGGAGTATTTTTTATTTAATTCAACAATCGTATGAGCTGTTTTTTCCGGTTCGGTAACTGCTGCCGGGCAAAGAATTACTACTGCGCCGTCAACATTATCATCCTCCAGCACCGTCTGGAGGGCAAACCGGTAGCGATCATCCCTGGCATCACCGATTATATCTACCGGGTTGTAGATATTGGCTTCCTGGGGTAGATTGCCGCGCAGCTTATCAATGGTATTTTTGTTAAACCGGGCCATTTTAAGGTCGTATTTTTCAATTGCATCGGTAGCAAGTATACCCGGGCCGCCGGCATTGGTAACTACTGCTACCCTTGATTGATCCGGTAATGGTTGGCTGGAGAAAGCCCTGGCCAAATCAAATAGCTCGTTCAATGTTTCTGCCCGCAATACCCCGCTTTGCCGGAAAGCTGCTTCGTAAGCCCGGTTGCTGCCTGCCAAAGCGCCGGTATGGGAGCTGGCTGCCTGGGCGCCGGCGCTGCTGATTCCTGATTTCAATATGACGATTGGTTTCTTTTTACTGGCTTCCGAGCAAACCTCAACAAAACGCTCTCCATCTGTGATGTCCTCAATATAGCATAGGATTACGTCTGTATTGGGGTCTGCGGCACAGCTTTCAATCAGATCAATTTCAGTCAGGTCGGCTTTATTGCCGGTGCTGATGAAACGAGAAAAGCCCATGCCCATTTCAAAGCTCCAGTCAAGAATTGATACTAACATGGCGCCGCTTTGGGAAATCAGGGAGATATTCCCCTTGTTGGGGAAACCATTCGCAAATGAAGCATTGACCGGGGTATGGGTATCCATGATCCCCACACAGTTGGGGCCAAGCATCCGCATCCCGTAACGCCTGCAAATCGAGATCAGTTCCTGCTCAAGTTTTAATCCTTCTCGGCCGACTTCTTTAAATCCGGCGGTAATAACAATTAATCCTTTTACTCCTGCTTTACCGCATTCTTCTGCAACCTGAATAGTGTGCTTTACCGGAACTGAAATTACCGCCAAGTCAACTGGCTTGTTAATTTCGGCTACTGACGGATAGGCCTTGTGGCCGGCAATTTCCTCTTCTTTAGGGTTAATCGGGTAGATTTCCCCCCGGTAACCGCTCTTTACTATGTTATCAACGATAGCATAGCCGATTTTTTGCGGGGATTTAGAAGCTCCAACTATTGCTATCTGCCCGGGGTTGAATAAAAAATCTAAATCAATCATAGCTACAATCCTTTTTTAGTTATTTTCTGCTTCGCTTTGTCTATTTTATATAATTCCCGGCTAAATGGCAACATTTTGGTAAATTATTCGATGCTCATTGACTTTTATTCTCATTTTGGTACAATGTAAACCGACGCTTTTGTTTATTCTTCAAATAAAAATGAAGCAAGGAGGTATCAGAGATGAGCGCTTTAGGCCGTCATATTTTGGCTGAGTTTTATGGTTGCCCACAAGAGATGTTAAACGAGACGGAACAAATTAAACAGCACATGGTAGCAGCGGCCCTTGAATCAGGAGCAGAAGTTAAGGAAACTGTTTTCCACCAGTTTAGTCCCCAGGGCGTAAGTGGGGTTGTTGTTATTTCCGAATCGCACCTGGCGATTCATACCTGGCCAGAATACGGCTATGCCGCAGTAGATGTTTTCACCTGTGGCCAAACTGTCGACCCCTGGGCATCGTGTAATTATTTAAAGCAGGTCTTCTCAGCCCGGAATATGTCGGCCAGGGAGATAAAGCGCGGGCTCTTTGATGTTGAGGTAGATTATAAGCCGGCAGTTAACTGCTAAAAATAAACCGGTAAAGGAGAGTCCAGGTTAATGGCTATTGAGAAGCATAAATGGTACATAGATCACACTTCTCCGGCTACGGCCCATATTTACGGGATCGATAACTACGTAAAAAGTTACAAGACAGACTACCAGCAGGTTGAAATAGCCGATACCGGTTTATACGGTAGGATATTGTTCCTCGACGGTAAAGTGCAATCTGCCGAAACAGATGAATATATTTATCACGAGGCGCTGGTGCACCCGGCAATGCTTATGTCACCGGCGCCTAAACGTGTACTGGTAGCCGGCGGCGGGGAAGGCGCCACTTTAAGGGAAATATTAAAACATCCGGATTTAGAGGAACTGGTAATGGTCGATCTGGATCAAGAGGTGGTCGAACTTTGCAAAGAATACCTGACTCCCTGGCACCGGGGCAGCTTTGATGACAAACGGGTTAAACTGCTTTTTATGGATGCCCGTAAATACATAGAAAAAGAACAGGAGCCTTTCGATGTAATCATCAGCGACATTCCTGAACCGGTCGAAGAGGGGCCGGCCTTGAAGCTTTTTACAATCCAGTTTTACGAAACCGTTAAAAAATCTTTAAATCAAGGTGGTGTTCTTGCCCTGCAGGCCGGGGATACAAGCATTCCCTTTATTGAAACCTTCAGCGGGCTTCATAAAACAATCTGCCAGGTAATGCCCCTGGTTTGCCCTTACCGGGCCTTTGTTCCTTCTTTTAATACTGACTGGGGTTTTATTCTCGCTTCACCGGATCAAAGAAAGATGCCTGAAAAAGAGGAGATCGATAATTTGATCAAAACAAGAAACCTGGACCTGCGTTTTTTTGACGGAATAACCTACACCGGAATGTTTAACCTGCCTAAAGATATCCGTAAAATTTTGAGTGAAGAAACCACGATTATAGATGACGGCAACTTGATCACAATATACTAGCCGATCAGGCAAAACGGAGGTAATCGATGAGTAGAGAACAAACTTTTTTAATGGTCAAACCGGACGGCCTGCAGCGTGGGTTGGTAGGCGAGGTAATCAGGCGGATGGAGAACAAGGGAATGAAACTTGTGGCAATGAAGATGATCCATATCGACAAGGATCTGGCAGCTCATCACTACGGGGAACATAAAGGAAAACCTTTTTATGATGGTTTGATTAAATATATAACTTCTGCGCCGGCGGTGGCAATGATCTGGGAAGGAGACGATGCTGTTGCAATGACCCGGACCATGATTGGCGCTACCGATCCCAGGAAGGCCGAGTCCGGAACAATACGCGGCGATCTGGCCATGTTTACCGGCAAGAATATTGTTCATGGATCAGACTCACCGGAAAGCGCGAAACGAGAAATTGACCTGTTTTTTGACGATAGCGAAATATATACTTACAGCCTGGCCCATGAAAACTGGCTTTATGATTGAGTAAATATCTACCGAGATATGTTTTTACGAGCAAAATTAAATAAACAGTGTCTGTTCAGCCGTGCTGCTTGTGGGCTGGCGACGGCTGAACAGTTACAATAAACTTAACTTTAAAATATTAGACAGAAGGCAGTCTTAAAAAAGAAGGCTGCTTTTTTGTTGCATAAAGATATTTCCTGTAGTATAATATATATAACTAAATAGGTTAGTATTAAATAGGTGGTGTTAAGATGTTTGCAACCAAGTGCCCCGGACAAGATATGCGGTACTGGACCGCTGATGATGTCCATGAAGAGAACTGCCCCAATTGCGGCGAGATTATCGAGTTTTTTAAAACAGATATCCGCCTGCGCTGCCGCAACTGTAAAACAAAATTAGCCAACCCCCGTTTTGATATGGGCTGTGCCCAGTGGTGCGCTCATGCAGAAATGTGTTTGGGGCCGGCAGCAAAAGGTTTAAAGCAAAAATCGCTCAGGGCAGTCCTGGAAGATGAATTTTCAAGTTTGGCGAAATATTATCCGGAAACAGTTAATGCCGTTAAAAGCCTTGTTGGTTATGCTGAACAGAAAAGCCGGGAAAAACAGGTTGATTTATTACCAGTTATTACTGCATTTATGATTACTACTCTTTACGATTTAGGAGTCATTGAAAATGCCGAAAGCTTTTTGGATAAGGTAAACCGTGAACACAGCATGCCTGATGAAGCGGTCAATGCAAGCAAGGAACTGGCAGATAATGTTATCAACAATCATACCGAAGGTAAAATGGAAAAAGTGGTTGTTGACTTAGCAAACAAACTTAAGCAGGCTAAATAAGTATGGGAGGTTACTAACAATGAATAAAGTTGTCAGAAAAATAATTTCTATTGATGAAAGCAAATGCGATGGTTGCGG
>PUKR01000021.1 GCA_003552365.1 Syntrophomonadaceae bacterium | reverse complement strand
GGACGCGCCGCGCGTCCTACAGGACGCCGCCCGCCGCGACGCCGAGCGGATCACGCGGCTTCAGACCGCGCCGTCACGGGACCTCACCGACGCCGAGGTAGAGGCGCGCGCCGACCTCGACTTCCTTCGGCAAGACGACGGGATGACGCATGACATCGCCACCGACGGCTACGGCGAATGGGGTGGGCCGAAGTTCGACTCCGAGCAGCCTGACCGCGCGCCGGCGGTCACCGACTACGCCGCGAGCGCGCCGCGCGGCATCGAGGATTGGGCGGAAACTTGGCGCCTCTACGTTCACTCGAAGCGGCACAACGGCGTAGGCGAGCGCGCCGCGAAGCGCGTCCGGTTCGAGGACATCTTCCCCGAGCGCGCCGCCGCCGTCGAGGAGGTCGCCGACGAACTCGGCTGGGACCTCACCGACGTCGGACGATGACGACCCGAGGTCGACGCGCCCGACACGACCGGGTACAGTCCCGGTAGACGACCGTCCTCGACTACGGGAGGGACACCCGATGATCCGTACGACGTACCTCGACGACATGGCCGAGCGGGACGGGCGCCTCGCCTACTGCCGCTGCGGCGATCACGCGCTCACGCACCCGACGTTCGACCGCGACGGCGCCGTCCGCTGTCACGCCGTCGACCCGGTCTGCGAGACCTGTCGCGACGCGGCGCCGGCGGTCCGCGTTCAGCGCGTCACCGGCTCGGCGAGCGTCTACAGCGTGTCCTGCCGGTCCTGCGCCGACGCGATCCGCGCCTACAACGAAGGGGACGTCCGATGACCGCACGACTCATCCGACCCGGTAACTATCCCGCCGACGAACTCCCGCTCCCCGGCGTCCCCGGTGAGGCGAAGCGCGTCGTCGTCGCATGGCTCAACGGCCGCGGCGAGGCGACGGAGGACCGCGACGCCGTCGAGGACATCCGAGCGACGTACCTCGACGACGACGCCCGACCCGTGTTCTTCGCGTACCTCGACCCCGACGACGACGCCGAGTAGCCGACGACGGGCCGCGGCGCCCGGCTGTTACCCTCGCGCTAGCCGCTGGCGGTAGGGCCGGGCGTACCCGCGGAGGCAGTCATGCCCGATAGCGTCGTCATCGTCGCCCTCCCCGCCGCCGACGAAGCCGACGGCCTCGCCGTCGACGGAGGCGTCCCCGCCGACGACCTGCACGTCACGCTCGCCTGGCTCGGAACCCTCGACGACGACGGGCTCGCGCCGCCCGCGTCGGCCGACGAACTCGAAGCCGACCTTACGGCCGCTGTCGACGGGCTCGGTCCCCGCGAGGTTCGCGCCGCCGGAACGATCCGCCTCGACCCGGAGGGCGACGACGCCCGCGCGCTCCTCGTCGAGGGGGAGGACCTGACGGTCCTCCGCGGCCGCGTCCTCGAAGGCGTCGGCGACGAGTCCGAGCACCCGACGTGGGTGCCGCACATGACGCTCGCGTACGGCTCGGAGGGACACGAAGTCGACGAGGGCGACCTCCGCGACCGGGTCGGCCCGATCACCCTCGACCGCGTCGCCGTCCTGTACGGCGCTGAGCGCCGCGAGATCGCCCTGGAAACCGGCGGAGGGGCCGACACCCCGGAGGACGGCGCCGAGCCGGCAGACGCGGCTCTGGAAGCGTCCTCGCGGCGGATCCGCGCGGTCGTCCCGCGCGCGCTCCGCGAGGAGGCGGCCCGCTACCGCGACCGGAAGCGGAAGGCGTACGACGAGACCGCCGAGGACAGCGAGCCTGCCGACGCCGCGGAGCCGGCGGAGCCCGACGGAGGCGACGTGTCCGCCGAGACGTCCGCCGACGGAGGCTGGGAAGGCGTCCTCGCCGTCGAGGGAACCCCGACCGGCGACGGCCGAGTGTTCGACCGCGACGCGATCCGCTGGGACGAGGACAGCCTCCCGCTCCCGCTCCGATGGGCCGCCGAGGAGCACGACGGGCACGACGGAGCCCGCGTCGTCGGGACCATCGACGAGGTGTGGCGCGACGGCGACACCCTCTACGCCCGCGGCCGGTTCGACACCGGATCCGACGCCGGACGGGAAGCGCATCGCCTCGTCCGCGAGGGGATCCTCACCGGCGTCAGCGTCGACCTCGACGACACTGACGTCGAGGTGCGCGCCGACCCCGACAGCGCGCTCGCCGAGGAGCCCGACGACGACGAGGCGCCCGTCGACCCGGACGACGAACCCGAGCCGGAGCGCGCCGACGACGGCCGCGTCATCGTTCACCGCGAGTCCGCCGACGACGAACTCCTCGCGATCACGTCGGGCCGGCTCCGCGCCGCGACGCTCGTCGACGTCCCCGCGTTCGCGGAGGCGCGCGTCGAGGCGTTCGCCTACCCCGGCGAGTTCCCGTTCGACGGGATGACCGAGTGCATCGACCGGATGACCGGCGAGGTCGACGACCCCGGCGCGTTCTGCGCCGCCTGGTATCACGACACGCACGGCGAGTGGCCGGCCGAGCGCGCCGACGCTGTCACCGCGTCCGGCGCCCCCGCCCGCCCGCCGGAGGAGTGGTTCGCCGACCCCGGCCTCACCGAGCCGACCCCGCTGACCGTCACCGACGATGGCCGCGTCTACGGGCATCTCGCCGCCTGGGGGACCTGTCATACCGCCTACGACGGCTGCGTCTCCCCGCCATCGAGCCCGACCGGCTACGCGTGGTTCCACACCGGCGAGGTCGTCACCGCCGACGGCGGCCGCGTCCCCGCCGGCCGGATCACCCTCGCGACCGATCACGCCGGCCGGAAACTCGGCGCCGCCGCCGCCGCGGCGCACTACGAGGACACGGGCCGCGCCGTCGCTGACGTCGTCGCCGGCGAGGACGCGCACGGGATCTACGTCGCCGGCGCCGTCCGCCCGAACGTCGACGAGGCGACGCTCCGCGACCTCCGCGCCTCCCCGCTGTCCGGCGATTGGCGGCGCGTCGGCCGGAGCCTCGAACTCGTCCACGCGCTCGCCGTCAATAACCCCGGCTTCCCGATCCCGCGCGCCCGCGTCGCCTCCGGTCGCGTCGCGAGCCTTCAGGCCGCCGGCGTCGTCCGCGACGAGCCCGCACGCCGCGACGCCGACCTATCGTCCGACGACCGGCGGCGCCTCCGCCGGCTCCTCGACAGCGAAGCGCGCGCCGAGGCGGACCGCGCCGGCCGGGCCGCCGCCGCCCGCCGCCGCGTCCTCGCCGCCTCCGCGCGAGCCCGGACGGGACAGCATCGGAGTCGCCGTGGGCTGTAACTGCGGGAAGCGCCGCGCCGCCGAGGCGTGGGAACTTCGCGTCGACGGGCGCCGCGAGACCTACACGTCGAAGGCGCGCGCCGAGGCTCGCCGCCGGAAACTCGGCCGCGGCGAACTCGTCCGCCGCCGCCCTCCCGACACGCGCCGCTAGCGGTCGCATACGACCGGTAGAGGGACGCCGGCCGGGCCGCTAGGCTCCCCGGCGTCTGCGTCGCGTCGCGTCGACTAGGGGAAGGCGACGCGGCGCGGCGCGGGCACCCGTCACGACAGCGCTACGGGAGGGACACCCGATGATGACAGGCGACCGCGCGCGGCTCCGGACGACGTACCGGATCGGATCCCGCTACGCGAAGGCTTACCACGTGTTCCGCGGCGAGCCCGTCGTCGTCCTCGACGACACCGACTACGACGGCACCCTCTACGTCCGCGTCGCCGGAACGACCCGTACCGCGATGGTCGACCCCGCCGACCTCGACCCGTTGACGCGCCCCGCCGCCGCCGGCTAGCCTCCCCGCTACTCCTTGTTCGCGCCAACGGTAAGGGGAGGCCCGCGTCGGCCTCCCCTTTCCGTGCCTACCGGTCGTGCTACGCTGCCCGCGAGGTCGCTGCTGGCGGTAGGGCCGAGCGTCCCCGACCCCTACGGAGGATCAGGGATGGACGCTCACAACACCGAGCGGCTCGTCCGGCTCGCCACCGCGTTCGACGACGCGTCCGATGACGAGCCCGAGACGTTCACGCTCCCCGAGGACTTGACCGAACTCGACGACGGCGACCTCGACGCGCTCCGGCAGCAGGCCGTCGACGCGTTCGACCGTCTCTACGAGGGCGCCGAGGCGCCGTCCGACAGCGACGTCGAGACGATGCAGGCGCTCGCCGACGCCGCCGACGCGATCGCCGGCGAGCAGAACCGTCGCGCCGAGGAGCGCGCCCGGAACGCCGAGGCGGCCGCCGAACTCGCGAACCGCGTTCACGGCTCCGAGGACGACGCGGACGCCGAGGGCGACGACGGCGAGGAGCCCGTCGAGGCGACCGCGGAGACGACCGCGGAGCAGCCCGCCGAGGAGCCCGCGGAGGCGACCGCCGAGCCCGCCCCCGAGCCCGTCGCCGCGTCGTCGCGTCGACCGGCTCCCCGGTCGATCAGCGTCCCGAGCGTCCGGTCGCGTCAGCGCGCCTCCGCGCCTCGCGACACCGGCGACGACACGGGCCGCGGCCGCGCGACCCTCGTCGCCGGCGGAGACCTCCCCGCCCCGACCGGCGGTTCCGACTCGGCGTCGCTCCGCGACATCGCCGACGGGCTCCTCCGCCGCGCCGCCGGCGGAGGCCACCGGCCCCGCTCCCTGTCGGTCCTGTCGATCCGGCGCACCTACCCCGAAGGGCTCACCGCGTCCGACTCGACGTCCGCCGACGACGTCCTCGCCCGCGCCGCGAACGAGCGGACCCTCCCCGGCGGGAGCCTTGTCGCCTCCGGCGGCTGGTGCGCCCCGAGCGAGACGATGTACGACCTGATGCAACTCGAAGGGTCCGACGGGCTCATCGACCTTCCCGAGATCGGCGTCGAGCGCGGCGGCATTCAGCACTCGCCCGGCCCCGACTTCGGGTCGCTGTTCTCCGATGAGGGGTTCCTGTTCGACGAGGACGCCGCCATCGACGGGAACTACGACGGCGACAGCGGCGACAAGCCCGTGCAGCGCATCGACTGTCCGCCGTTCTCCGATGACCGGCTCAAGGTCGCCGGCGTGAACATCGTCGCCGGGATCCTGCAGAACCGGGCGTTCCCCGAACTCACCGAGCGCGTCCTCGCCGGCTCGCTCATCGCGCACGAGCACCGGATCGCCGGGCAGATCATCACCGACATGCAGGGCGAGGCCACGTCCGTGACGATGCCGGCGGATCAGGTCGGCGCCGCCGCCCCGCTCCTCACCGGCATCGGCTTGCAGGCGGAGCACTACCGGAGCAAGCACCGGATGCCGCGGGACGCGACGATCGAGGTCGTCCTCCCCTACTGGGCTCGCGAGATGATCCGGTCCGACCTGTCGCGCCGGATGGGCGTCGACCTCGTCAACGTCACCGACGCGGCGATCGACGAGTGGATGGCGACCCGCGGCGTCAGCCCGCAGTTCGTCTACAACTATCAGGACCCGTCGACGACCGACGCCGACGCCTACACCGCCTGGCCCTCCGAGGTCAAGGCGCTCATGTACGCGGCCGGCACGTTCGTTCGCGGCAACGCGGACCTCGTCACCCTTGAGGCCGTGTTCGACTCCGAGCGGTTCGGGTCGAACGACTATACGGCGCTGTTCTCGGAGGAGGGGTTCCTCGTCGCGAAGCGCGGTCACGACGCGCGGGAGATCACCGTGCCGACCTGCGCGAGCGGCGCGACCGGCGCCCCGACCGACATCGACTGCGACGGGACCGCGGTCGAGGAGACCTAGCGGACGCTGACACGGCGACGCGCCCGCCCCGGCCGACCGTCGGGGCGGGCGCCCCGTAGCGGAGGAGGTACACCGTGACAGCGACCGGCATCGCCCCGCCCGTCTACGTCGACGCGCCATCGGTGCAGCGTCACCGGTTCGGCTTGTTCAGCGTCTCCGCGAGCCCGGAGACGTTCGACCGCGTCGAGGCCGGCGTCGAATGGGAGCCGTACCCCGGCGCCGCCGCCGGCATCGCCGACATCGCCTGCGACGTCTCGAACCGCGACGGATGGCCCCTCGACCCGATCGACGCGTGCGACGTCGCTGACGTCACCGTGACACCGTTCGTCGTCGTCGGCGCCTACTCCGGCCCCGGCGTCGCGACCCGACCCCGCGACGATTGGCAGGCGCGCGCCCGCGAGCACCTCCGCGGAGGCGAGGAACGCGCCGTCGAGTACGCGATCGCTTCCGGCGCCGCCGAGGTCGCCCCGACCCTGTCGGACGCGACCGACCTCACCGGCGGGACCGCCGTCGACGTCCCCGAGGGCATCGCCCTGCTGGAGTCGTGGCTCGCCGCGTCGCATCACTCGCCCGGCGTCCTGCACGTCCCCCGCGTCATCGTCCCCTACGCCCTCGACCGCGGACAGGTCCGCCGCGACGGCGAGCGGATCGAGACGGTCCTCGGGACGGGGATCGCCGCCGGCGCCGGCTACGACCTCGCGGTCCGCGACGGACACGGGCCGAGCGCCGCCGGCTCCGGCGAGGCGTGGCTGTACGCGACGCCGCGGCCGCGTATCCGCCGCTCCGAGGTATGGGTCGGCCCCGACCGCGACGAGTGGCTGAACCGCCGCGATAACACCGTCGGGGTGTACGCGATGCGGACCTACGCCGTCGGCTGGGACGTCGGCGCCGCCGCCGTCCTCGTCAACGCGCCCGACGTTCCCGACCCGGCGTCGCCCGCCGGCGCCCCTTAGCGGAGGAGGGACACCGTGACCGTCTCCGATGACAGCCCGGCCCGCCGTCACGTCTCCCGCGACCTTCGGCCCCGGCCGACCCGCGGCGCGCTGACGGGCGCCGCGAGCGACGCGGACGCGGCGATCGACCTC
>PUKR01000231.1 GCA_003552365.1 Syntrophomonadaceae bacterium | reverse complement strand
GCCATTCTTGCGTTGTTCTGGTGGTAAAGCTTAGCTGAAGAATCGGCCTGCCTTCTTACCCGCTTTTCCTTCGCCTTATTCTTTGCATCCTGGTATTCACCCCTTGCCACCTCGATCATATCCTCGGCAATCTTTCCCGAATGTTCCCGAGATTTTTTCAGCAACTCGGCAAACTGTTTACTTTCCCATTCCTTAGTTTTACCCTCATCTTTGATGTCTTGACGTGCCTTGTTTGTGCCTATCACCATGCTGTTTGCTAATGATAAAAACCTCTTAACGTTACTCATTTTTTCACTCCTCACGTTTTTTTGTTATGCGAAATTTCACCCCTACTTCAGACCTTAACCCCTCCCGTAAAACCGCTTAGAATCGCCCTGAGTGGCTCCTGTGGCTATCCTATGGGCATCACCTGCCTTTGTGCCTGACTTAATCTTGAATCGTACCCGCTCACCTTGTAGCAAGGGTTTGCCGTCTATGATGTCACTTATATGAATGAAGTATTCAACCCCATCACTTTCAATAAAGCCATACCCGCGCCTCACATTCCAAAGCGTAACCCTGCCTTCATACGTTCGCTTTCCGATAACCCCGGAATCTGTTAATGCCTTCTTAATCTGCTCAAAGTTTCCGCTAACCGGCCTGTCCTCCTTGAGCCTTCGTTCCTTCTTGCTCCTGGCTATTATCACCACCCCCTATTCCTAAATATACCCACTTCCTACACCTCGGGCAGTAGAGGTTAGACCGTTCCGGTATATACGCTAAGAATCGCTTACACAGTGGGCAGTCTATCCTTACCATGCCCTTTACCGCTCTTTTCTCCCTGGTCATTATTAACACTCCTCCTTGCCCTCGTATGTCTATTACAGACCGGGCATCTTACAGCTACACTGAGCGGATGGTAGCCAAGAAAGATATCACCTTCCCGGCAGTATTCCTTTGTTGTTTCACAGTAAACCGGAAACTTTCCCCAGGTCATACTAAGCCCCCTCTTAACCTTATTTGTTGTAATCCGCACACCTTACGCACACCGTAACACTGGAACCCCTGCTATATAAGCACCTTTTAATGTGGTTCGGATATCTTATCCATTACTCATTCGATTACTTGACAGGAAATTGCTTCAAATGGTCGTGTTACGTATAAATCTTTCAGTGTCACGTATTGAAAACATCGTGTTACTATTTACACCCCTTCTCAACTTTCAATAATCCTGTGTTCAATCGGTGGTCGCTTCGCTTTCCGCTTACAATATCTACAATGTGATTCCCCTTTAACTAATAACTCGCCACAATGGAAGCATTCTCCTGCATACGTTGTAAGTTCGTCTTTATCCGGGTCAACTATGCTGTTATACTGGCTAACAAACAGCCGTAAAGGATAACCCTTACCCCTGGTGAAGCTATCCGCAGACTTAAACCATGCCTTGAGTTTATCTTTCACCTTATCAGCACCCTGGGCCATTATCTGACCGTCTGCTGCCTTCTTGAGAATAGAACAATCCCCGGCCCATTGTTGGATCGGGGTTTGCTTTGTATATTCCGCTAATAGTTGGTAGTAAAAGGATATAACTTCCTTAAGTGATGGGTCTGGTTCTTTATCACTTGAAGAAAAATTATCGGGTGCGGATACTATACTTTCATTATTTACATTCTTATCATTCTTGTTAGTTGTTAACTGTTTGTTAGGTGTTTGTTGCTCAACGGTTAATTCGTTTGTTACCTTTTCGTCTCGGGCCTGATATTTGCCCCAGTTTACAAGGGTTATCAGCCTTCCCCGCTTTGTTGATTTGTTTGTTAGAATTCCCCACTTTTCAAATTTATCCAGCGCAGTTCTAACTTTCTGCGGTGTTATGCCCTTCCCGGCAAGCTTGCATATACTGTCTAAGCTAGTTATGGTTTGCCCCGGCTGAACATGGTATTTATCACCTTCCCATTCCCAGGAATTAGCGGAATGATTAACCAGCATCAGCAGGGTCATAAAAATAACCTTTTGTTCCGGGGTAGTGCTATTCCAGACTATATTCGTTTGCACTTCCCGGTGAAGCTTAACCCACCCCTGCATTAACTAACCTCCCTGCACCCGGCATGGGGGAAGAAGTGAACGTAATATTCATTAGGTTCGCCCCTTCGCCTGATTACGGTGACATATCCCATCTGCTCAAGATTCCTGACTCTCTTGACGGCCTCAACCTTGCTGATACCTAACCGCTTCGCCATGCTTGCGTAACTCTCAACAATGCCCATCTTAAGCCCTCCTCTTTAAAATGGTTTTTATTCTGCCTTCCGCCGCCACCCACCAGGATAACTTTTGCCACCACTAACAATAAATTCATCTAGCGCATCCGAGGAAAATCTAACCTGTCTGCCTAATCTCACTGAAGGGAGAATCCCCTCCCTGGCATAAGCTAAAATCTGGTATTCGCTTAAATCTAACCATTCTGCCGCTTCAGCAACTTTCAAAAGTTTTTCAGCCAATATAATCACCCCCTTGCATATTTAATTTATCTGTGTTACTCTAACCTTAACCCAGAAGTCTGCATGATACAAATTATTTCATGCAGACATTATGAAGACAAATATAGGTAATATAAATTATTAACTAATTGAAGGGGTTGATATTTCTGGATAAAGAAAAACAACCATTAAAATGGCCACAAGCTTTCAGATGGGCCCAGGATTGGCAATGGAAAAGAGCTCCCGAAGCTTATATAGATGAAGATATTATCATATGCTCTACCTCTCACTATAAAGACACTACTAATTATTATCCATCTCAGCATAAAGAAGAAATAATAACTGATCTTATCAGAATTCATGATCAGAAAAGTGCTTTAGAGTTTATCAAGCAATGGGGTCCGTTAGGTATTAATGCCGGTGTAAAATCATACAACGAATTAAAGGCGACTGTTTATGCAGTTATAGGCTATGAATTCGAAAAAAATTATGGTAAGGATAAAGATAAAAACTGTATTGAATTTGGACTATTAGCAGAAACAATTATCAAAAATTATTTTAAATCATTCGATAATATAGTTGTGGGAACAAGTCATTTTCCCGGTAGCATGAGAGACCTTGTGTTTCGTGCTGGGAGCAAATTAATTTATGTAAATCTTAAGGGCGATTACCTTGAAAATATTTATTTATATGCAACACGAGTAAAAATAATAAGCGATATGAAAAGGATCCTCTCTCTATGCAACGAAGATCCATCTGCAGCAGAATTTGAAGCAGAATTGTGGTGGTCTAATAACTATGATTCCTTTCTTTTTGAATCTGATAAAATGTTTTTCCCTAAAATAATCAATCCCAATAAACTAGAATCACAAACATATATTGAGCTTCTAAGATATAAATTTGTATCCCTGAGAAGGCATTTTAATACTTTTAAAAGACAGGGTATATATATAAGCTTCACACCTTCTGGCCAACCAACTTTAAATTTTGATGGGTTACATCACTTTATAGATTTTATATTGCTATCTAGCGATGAAAAATATTCATTGCTATTTCCACTAAAATGCGCCGACCCAAAATGCAAACAACTATTTTTTCCAAAACGCAAAAACCAAAAATATTGCCCACCATTACCCTGGGAAACAAGATCGCGATGTGAACAAAGGCATGGACAGCAGGTAAGGCGTGAAGTTAAAAAGAAAAACCGGGAGAATTAACTCCCGGTTCCGGTGTGCAAGTTGGTGTGCATCGCTCAATTTTTTTGGTCTAATCTCAATCATTCTGCCTTAATTTTACAATAGCCGATATGTTCTTATAAATCAAACACTTTTAACCTTCTACAACCTTCTTTAATCCCCTTCAATAGCCCCCTCTTTTGTTTCCTAATCCGCGTGTCGCAGGTTCGAATCCTGCCAGGCGCACCATAAATAAAGGGTTTGGATTATATCAAATAGTTCCAAACCCTTTTTGATGCGCATATAGTTTGGGGCGTATCAGGGGGACGGGAGCAGCTTCGTGCTAACGGTTCAAGCCCTCTTTTATATCTTTAAGCTGGTCATAAATGTTAAACAATAAAATGATCAGCTCGAGGTATACTCTTAAGAAAATCACCGCCACAAGTGCTCCCAGGGGAGCGAAAATTAAGGTTAAGATCGCGGTGCCCACTCCAGTGGCGCTGATTGCAAAAAACGAAGAAAATATGGCGCCCAGCATTCCTATACCTATCGCAACCAGGCCAATGGCAAAAAGCACCCTGATAATTTTTGGCGTAATCATCTCTTTCATGCTTACATCAAAGAGGGATAAGAAGAAGCTCTTGCCCCTGGAGCTCATATCATCCCTGACATCCCGATATCTTTCTCTTCTCTCCTCGCGTCTTTCTTCCGGCGCAACATAGTCATTCTCTACCGGAACTTCTTCCTCGTTTAGAAAAGAGTGGCAGTGCTTGCATTTAATTGCCTTTGCCTTTATCTCTTCTCCGCAGTTTGGGCAAAACTTGTATTCATTCTCAGTCATTGGCCATCCTCCTTTGATTTTTGGTTTTCCAGAACTGAAATACCTCCCAGTTTTAAGTAACATACCAGAATTATACCCTATGATTCAAGAGATTTGCCAGCTTCTAAAAAATATTTCCAGAAACTCATTAAACATTTATATTTCCCTCAAATGATCCTTTGATCCTTCCCGCCGCACTTAGCTTGGCAGTCCTACTTTAAATTATCGTCTAAATATGGTTTGATATGAACATAGAACAAAATTATTATATTTCCGGACAATAAAAAGAGGTGAGGCTTTGCGTGTTATAGCAGGCTCAGCAAAAGGTGCAAAATTAAAAGCGCCAAAAGGTGCGACAGTGAGGCCGACGGCAGACCGGGTTAAAGAAGCCCTGTTCAGCATCCTCGGCTCCCGAGTGGGAAATTCACTTTTTTTGGATCTTTATGCCGGCAGCGGGGCTGTAGGTATAGAAGCTTTGAGCAGGGGGTCCTCCTTTTGCATTTTTGTCGACAACAGGAAAAAAAATTTGGCTGTCATCAGGGAAAACCTGGCAAAAACAAGGTTTGCTGACAGATCCAGGCTGATAAACGCTGATGTAGAAAAAACTGCAAGCATCCTGGCCCGTGAAGGAGTTAAGGCGGATCTGGTTTACCTGGACCCACCCTATAATCATTCCGATATCGGTCCGGTTATTAACATAATTTTCAAAAAAGGCATTGTTGCCGAAAACAGCCTGCTCATAATCGAGCACTCATACAGCAGTCTGCAGCGGCTTGATGAGTTTAACATCTTCAGGCAGAAGAAGTACGGTGATACCTGGCTGACTTTCATCCTCAAACCTGATCGGGTGACCGACAAAGGCTCTGGCACGCTATAGCAATAGCTACCTTACCTCAGCCAGTACATCTTTAAGAGCAAGTAGAAAACGCTCATTTTGTTCCGCGGTGCCGTAGGTGACCCGGATATAAGTGGGAAGATCGAATATGTCCCCGGTGCGTACTATTACGCCCTTTTCGAGCAATGCCTGGAAAGCTTTGCGCGAATCGGTTTTTATGTCGGCAAAAAAGAAGTTTGCTTGATCCGGCACCGGTTTTAGCCCCATTTCAGCCAGGCCTTCGTTGATCTGCCTGCGCCCCTCGTTTACTATTCTGCGGCTGTTTTCCAGGTGCTCATCGTCTTCCAGGGCAGCAAGCGCTGCGGCCTGGGCCATGGCGTTGACATTGAAGGGCTCCCGCACCCGGTTAAGATCGCCGGCAATTTCAGGAGTGGTTATACCGTAACCGATGCGCAGTCCGGCCAGTCCGTAGATCTTGGAAAAAGTCCGCAAAGCAATAACCGGATAACCTTTTTCGATATAGTCTAAGCCGGAAGGGTGATTGGGATCGGTAGCATATTCGAGATAGGCATGATCCAGCACCAGTAAAACTTTCTCCGGCAGGCTGTTAACAAAGTGATCCAGCTGTTTCTTAAGGACAATTGTGCCGGTGGGGTTGTTGGGACTGCAAATAAAAACTATTCTTGTTTTTTCATTTACCTCATTTAAAACCGCTTCCAGATCGTAGTCGAAGTTATCGCCCACCAGGGGAATCCGGCGGGGAACGCCCCCCATCAACTGCGATGCGAAGATATATTCCGAAAAGCTCGGTGCCACCATGAGGGTTTCTTCTTCGGAGTGGACATAAGCAAGGCTAAGAAAAGAAAGAATTTCATCCGAGCCGTTGCCGAAGACGAGGCTTTCCGGAGATATTTTCAATTTCTCCGCCAGGGCCTTTTTAAGATAAAAACAATTACCGTCGGGATAAAAGTGCATCTTCCCGGCATGCCGCTGCATCGCTTTAACCGCCAGGGAAGAAGGGCCAAGCGGGTTTTCATTTGATGCCATTTTAATAACATTGGTAAGTCCCAGCTCCCTTTCCACCTCTTCCACCGGTTTGCCGGGCTGATAGGGCTTGATTACCTGCAAACAGGGCCGTAGATCAGGTTTGGTCATTGTTTAATTCCTCCACCTGGAAAAATATTTTTAACTTTATCTATTTTATTTTGCCGTTTCTCTTGCTTTTTCCTTTTTATTCTGCTATAATTCCTTAATATTAATTATAGTAAAAGCTTTGAAGGGGACAAATACTTCGTCAACCCGTGCAGAGAAGGGCTTCCCGGCTGAAAGAGCCCCCGGCCGTCGAAGAAATAAGCCGCCCCGGAGCTGCTGTGCCGACGTTGCATTTTAACAATAAGTACAGCCGGTTGCAAAGCCGTTATCGGAATAGAGAGGCTCTGATGGGAGCAACTGGAGTGGTACCGCGGGATAAACCCGTCTCTTTATAGAGGCGGGTTTTTTAGTTTCCAGGAGGG
>PUKR01000289.1 GCA_003552365.1 Syntrophomonadaceae bacterium | reverse complement strand
TTCGCCGGGCATAGGAACAGGCACAAATTACACAACAGGCCGTTCTATTCCGGTTCCCGGTTGATTTCCTCGCAGATCTTTGCCGCTTGTTCTTCGGTTACCAAAACTTCCCGTGGTTTACTACCCTCAAAGGGACCTACTACACCCCTTCTTTCCAGGTCGTCAATCAGGCGGGCCGCCCTGGTATAACCGATCCGGAACCTTCTTTGCAGCAGGGATATAGACGCCTGGCCGGTCCTTACAACCACGTCAACCGCTTCGGCAAAAAGCGCGTCGGCTTCTTCTTCCTCTATTTCTTCCGTGGTTTCCAAGAATGTGCTGCTGTCGTCTTCTTCCACCAAACCCTGCTCCTTAATAAAATCAGCTATATTTTTAACTTCATTTTCACTGACAAAAGCGCCCTGGACCCTGAAGGGTTTAACCGAACCTACGGGGTAAAACAGCATATCCCCCCGGCCGAGCAGTTTTTCCGCCCCGGCCGCATCTAAAATCGTCCGTGAATCAAACTGGGAAGAAACTGTAAAAGCTATCCGTGAAGTAATATTGGCTTTAATTATACCGGTTAAAACATCAACGGAAGGCCTCTGGGTAGCTACTATCAGGTGAATTCCCGCGGCCCTGGACATCTGTGATAGCCTGGCGATCGCATCCTCTGTTTCCCCCGGTGAAACATGCATCAAATCGGCTAATTCATCGATCACTACCACGATAAAGGGAAGTTTTTCAAGTTCCTGGTCTGCAGCTGCCATTTCATTGTAGGCGCTGATATCCCTGACTCCCAGCCTGGCAAATAGATCGTACCGCCGGCCCATTTCCTTGACCATGTTGCGCAAAGCCAGGGAAGCTTTGCGTGGATCGGTAAGGACAGGCATTAAGAGGTGGGGGATCCCGTTATAAACACTTAGCTCTACCACTTTTGGATCGATCATCATGAATCGCAGTTGATCGGGGCCTACCTTGTAAAGAATGCTTACGATTAAAGTATTTAAACAGACACTTTTCCCGGCCCCTGTGGCCCCTGCGATCAACAGGTGGGGCATTTTGCTCAGGTCGGCAATTACCGGGCCTCCGGTAATATCTTTGCCCAGGCCTACTGTTAAAGGTGAAGCGCTGTTTTTGAAAGCATTTTCTTCAATAACTTCGCGTAGATGAACCAGGGAGATAACATTATTGGGAACCTCAATACCCAGGGCTGCCTTGCCCGGGATGGGCGCCTCTATCCTGACCCTGGGAGCAGCCATGTTTAAAGCCAGGTCATCGGAAAGGTTTATGATTTTGCTTACTTTTACTCCCGCCTCCGGTTGCACTTCAAAGCGGGTCACCGTCGGTCCTGACTGGACGTGGGTTACCCTCGCTTTCACTCCAAAATTCTGGAGAGTATTTTCCAGCTTTTTAGCACGTTCCCTGCTATTTTTTAAAAGTTGTTGTCCGTTGTTGCTACCCGGTTTTGACAGTAAATCAAGCGGAGGATAAATATATTCTGAATGAGATTTACCTTTTCGCGAAACCACCGACGGCATCCCGCCTTCATGGTCACCGGAATCGGGTAGCTCCGCCACAGTAAGCTGCCGTTCATTTTGATAGCCGGCTGTCTTAAAAGAACCGTTTTCTTCAGAGTGTTCCTTCCAGGATTGAACCTGTACCGTAACTTCCCCGTTAAGCTGCTGCGGCGCACCGGTTTCTACGGATTGGTTTTCAACCTTAGATATTTTTAAAAGGGCATTTTCCTTTCTTTTCGCTTCGATTTGGTTTATTTTTTGCCTGGAAATATTAAAGAACTTCCCCAAACACTGAAATGCTGATCGGCCCAAAGCTTTAAGGTTTTTAAACAGAGATTCCAGGAGTTTAAATAGAAAGTTAAACAGACTTTTAAGCGATATATCAAAAATCATTAAAACAGCAATCAACCCCACTGCTGCGACAAGAATCCTGGCCCCGAGCTGCCCCAACAAAAAATAAAGTGGAATTGCCAGGACCGAACCGATTATTCCTCCACCTTCACCGTTAAGTCCGATCATAAAGCTTTCAAAAACAACATTGTCCGAGGGAAAACCGGGTATCATGGCTGCTACTTCGTTTAAATGAACCCAGGTTGCTGTAAGCACAAAAAGGATTAATAACCCGATCAGCCTGGACTTAATTTTAAAACGATCCCGGGGTAAGATCATCCGCAAGCCGAAAACACCAATAAAAAAAGGGATTACTACTGCTACCTGCCCGGCCAGGGTCTGTAAAACGGCACTGACAACAAGACCCGCTCCACCGGTTTGATCGGTCTGGACCAGGCCTAAATAGCAAAATACGGCCAGGGCGATCAGCAAAATACCTTTAACCTGGGATTTCATATCCTGGTTTGTTTTTTTCTTGCGTTTCCTGCCCACGAACAGCATTCCACCTTTATCCGGATTTTCTTAGATGCATTATAAAACATCTGTTCGCAAAAGTCAAAAGTCCCCTAACCCTATTTTTTACCGGTAATTACAGGCATTACCCTGGGTTGAATTGTAAAGTGCATCCGGTCACCGGTAAATATCTCGCCTTCCATATGCAGGGGACACGGTTCGCTTAACTTAATTTTCACTTCCTCCGCCCTGAACATTTTGGCCTGTTCCACGTATTTTAACCTGCCGCTGAAAACTTTTGGAAAATGGTAAACCATCAAGGGGCGGCTTACTTTTTCAAAGATGCAAATATCAAAAAGCCCGTCGTCCTGGATGGCATCGGGAACTATTTTCATACCGCCGCCGTAGGCCTGGCCAATGCCGACTGCAACCAGGATGGGGGTTGTTTTTATCGGACCCTGCCCAAAATCAATCTCTGCATCAACAAAATCATAGCGGTATAGCGTTTCAAAAAAGGCATAAACATATGCTGAAACCCCTTTAAAGAATCTAACCCCCCGGTTCGCTCTCCGGGCTACCGCCGCATCAAAACCGACACCGACTGAATTGATGAAGTAACGGTCCATTACTTTTCCCAGGTCAATATATTTAGTTTCCCCTTTAAGCAATGCTTTGCAGGCTTCCTCTATATTTCGAGGCATGGCTACCGCCGTTGCAAAATCATTTCCCTTGCCCCCGGGAAGTGCGGCCAGTTTCGCTTCAGTTCCTACAATTCCGTTTAAAACTTCGTTAACCGTTCCATCCCCGCCAACCGCAACCATGATTTCAAATCCATCCCGGGCCCCTTTCAGGGCCGCCCCGGTAGCATCTCCCGGCCCGGTGGTAAAGTAAATTTCGTAGTCCACTGCGGCTTTATTAAAAATCTTCCTGAGTAGAGGTAGTATTTTTTTAGCCTTACCATTACCGGCTACCGGGTTGATTATAAATTTATAACTGGCCAAAGATTTTTCAGCACCTTTAAAATGTTTACTGCTCGGCCGTGCTGCAGCCCAAAATACAGCTGCGTTGAGCGGATACCTTTTATGGCAACCAATCAGCCGGGCTGCCCATAAGAGGCAGCCCGGCCGGTTTGCAACAGATTTTATGCTTTTTTAGCAAGAAAACCTGTCCTCCAGTTTTTTCAAGATATCCACAATCCCGCCGTATTCAAGCTCTGAATAATGCAGCATTGCCGGACCCGAAAAGCCCTGTTCACGCATGTAAACTGATTTCTGTGAAACTTTATCCCTGACGTGATCCCAGTAGGGGTGATCAAAGCAGTCAACCGGTTCGGTTAACTTGCCGTTGTGAACACAAAAACCAACCGCACTGACTACCGGTGGCCCGTCAAAATATGAAATACTGCAGCCCATTTTTGCCGGCATCAAAGGGCCTGTATGGCTGCCGCGCATAAACCCGGCCACATAATGTCCGATGCTGTAAGGTGATAGGATTTCCCCGGTTGCCGGAAAATCACCCTGGCAGCGGACCATTAAAACCGGATCGTCCTTGCCGGTATAAGTGCCGGCAATGTTGTGCAGGCGAGTGGTGCTCGCAGCAGTAGCCTGGGCCCCGGTAGCCCTGGAATAAATTGCCTGGACTACAAATCTTTGGTTATCACGCAGCAAGGCCGCAATGTCATATGTGTCTTCGGGAGTATAGAGTTCGATCATCCTGTCTTCTTCGGTATGCTCAACGTCAAGAATTACAAATTTAAATCCCTGCTTGATTTTCGAAGATAATAATAGCCCTGAACAGTGCATTGGATCGGCAAAGCTTAAATATAAAGGCAGGTTATAAGCTCCGGGGTCAGTCTTGTCCGCGGTAAACAGCAAAAAAGGCTCCGCCTTGCGCTCTTCGATCTCCATTTCCGCCACAGCCGGGCCCAGCCCCTTTACATTACCGGAAAAAGCATCGGCGAGAAGGTCCTGCCCGGCGCCGTATAGCCCCTGCTCCTTGGCTTTTTCAGTGCCGCAGATAAAAGCGTTCCAGGCCAGCTGATGCAGTTCCTGGCAGCCCTCTCCATGCTGGTGAGCGAACAAAATTGCCACGTCATCACCGGTGTTACCAATATAATAGTCGGTAATCAGTTTGCCCAATTCACTTTCAATGCAGTCTTTCACCGATTCAACCAGGGCCTGGCTGGGCCTGATATGCCCGGCGATACTCCCGATATCCGCCTTAATCACACTTAAAGTAGTTTTCATCGGTATCCCTCCCATAAGTCTTCTAAAAACATTTCTTCTGCTTTTTTCTTTGATTTCAATTTACTGTAATGCTGTTATTATTTCTACCAAGCTAAAGAAAAATCCTTTTATTTATTTATATCGTTGTCATTGGGAACATCAATAATTATTGGCATGATCATTGGACGCCGCCCGGTGCGATCGTAAAAGTATGATGATGCGGAATCCCTGATCTTGGATTTGATTTTGTTCCAATCCTGTAGCTGATCGTTATTGATCTTTTTAACAGTTTTCTTCAGTGATTCTTTAGCGCCTTCAAGCAAATCGGAAGCTTCCCGCACATAAACAAACCCCCGGGAGATGATTTCCGGTCCGGCCAACACCCTGTTGCGGTCCGGATCAATGGCCAGGATTATAATTACGATACCGTCCTCTGACAGGGTCTGACGATCACGAATCACTATTTCCCCGACATCTCCAACCCCAAAACCGTCAACCAAAACCCGGCCTGCTGAAACCGTTCCTGCCATCCGACCCCGGCCCCCTGAAAATTCCATCACGTTACCCGGCTTGGTAAGAAATACCTTTTCTTCTGCGATTCCCAGTTTTTGTGCAATTTTAGAACAGCTAGCCTGCTGCCTGAATTCTCCGTGCACAGGGACCACATATTCCGGGCGAAGCAGGTTCAGCATCATTTTAATTTCTTCTTCGCTGCCGTGCCCGGAAACATGAACCCCCGACACGGGCTGGTAAATCACTTCGGCTTTTAGCTGGTAGAGGTTATTAACCGTCCTGGCGACCAGTTTTTCATTGCCGGGAATAGGGTTTGCGGCAATGATCACCGTATCACCCGGGTTAATGCTCACCTGTCGATGTTCCGACTGGGAGATCCTGGTTAAAGCTGACATCGGTTCCCCCTGGCTTCCGGTTGTAATCATCACGACCATCTCAGGGGGTAAATCGCTAATTTTATCAGTATCAACCAAAACCCCCTTGGGGATTTTCAGGTAACCAAGCTCGGAAGATATATCAACCGAATTTACAATGCTTCGGCCAACTACGCACACCTTGCGGTTATGGCGGACGGCTGCATCAATAACCTGCTGGATCCTGTGTATATTGGAAGCGAAAGTAGCCAGGATTACCCTGCTCTGGGAAAGACGAAATATTTCATTGATACTTTCGCCGACTTCTTTTTCCGATAGGGTGTACCCGGGCCTGTCGGCATTGGTTGAGTCAACAATTGCTGCAATAACCCCCTTACGGCCAAGTTCGGCAAGCTTGTAGTATTCGGTGATTTCTCCGTCAACCGGGGTCTGATCAAATTTAAAATCACTGGTGTAAACAATTGTCCCTTCCGGTGTTTCCACCGCCACGCCAACCGAATCCGGGATACTGTGGTTGGTCCGGAAAAAATCAAGCTTGAAGTTAGGGGACAGCTCCAGGGTCTTATCCGGGTGGATTTCATACATCCTGGCTTCATTGACCGGATTATCTATAAATTTGGCTTCAAGCAGGCCCAGAGTTAAGCGTGTCCCGTAAATGGGAGCATTTAACTCTTCGACCATATAAGGAAGGGCTCCGATATGGTCTTCATGCCCGTGAGTAAGAATTATTCCGAGAAGGTTCAAATTCTGCTCCAGTAGGTACGAGGTGTCTGGGATAACTATATCCACCCCCAGCATCGCTTCGTCCGGAAATTTTAACCCGGCATCCATAATTATACACTCTTTGCCATACTTGAGCAGAAACATGTTCTTCCCTATTTCTCCCACCCCGCCAAGGGGGATTAACTCTAATTTATTTGTTTTTTTGCTTTTCTTGTTTTTCTTTGTCAAAATATACCTCCATCTAAACCAGTACTTTTAAACCAGTACTTTTCTTTTTGTGTTCGCTTATCCTGTTTTAGTTAAACTAAACTTGTGCCTGTTCAGCCTGTTTTACATTAGTTCCGGCAAGCCTGAAGCTGAAAGGCTGATCAAAAACCTGTATTTTTTACTTGTTTCCGGTATGACCAAAACCACCGTCGTTTCTTTCTGTGACAGGCAATTGATCAATCTCAAAAGGCACCGCCCGTGATACCGGACAAAGTACCATCTGGGCAATGCGGTCATGACGTTTGATCGTAAAAGGCCTTGGTCCCAGGTTGATTAAGATAACCTGGATTTCACCACGGTAATCGGCATCAATTGTCCCGGGGGAATTTAAAATACCGATCCCCTTTTTTGCCGCCAGACCGCTGCGGGGCCTGATCTGCAGTTCATAACCGTCCGGAACCGCCACCAGCAGTCCGGTGGGAATCAGGGATACCTCTCCCGGCAGAAC
>PUKR01000140.1 GCA_003552365.1 Syntrophomonadaceae bacterium | reverse complement strand
TTAAAGTTGGCTAATTATAGCAAATATTTTACATGTCAGTCAAGTTGTGTTTTAAATTCTATTAAATCAATCGGTCAAATTCCTACTGTTGTATGATATAATTTTTTGTAATAATAATCACGCGAAATGGGGGAGGTATTTTTGAAAAAACAGCGTATATTCTGGCTGCTTCTTTTTCTGATAATGATTTTAGCTGCCTTCGTGGTTCCTTTTACGCCCCTGTTGACTGATTTAAGCAAGGCTTACGGAGCGTTTCTTTTTTGGAATATTTTTGCGGTAATCGTGATTATCTGCCTGGGGATTATTACTGCCAGATGGAGGGATTTTGATGAGCGCTAGCACTATCTATATAGCACTTTTCCTTTATTTTATAGTCGGCAGTATTATTGCTCGCCACGCTAAAAGGAAACTGGGTGGAGGAGTAAATGAGTATTTCCTGGCCGGACGGACCCTGGGTGGGTTGGTAGCGGCGCTTACCTACAGCGCCACCACCTATAGTGCTTTTATGCTGGTTGGTTTGGCCGGATTTACCTATATCGGTGGAGTGGGAGCCCTCGGGTTTGAGTTGATTTATCTTTCCGGGTTGGTCCTGGTAGCTTTCTTTGGGCCGAGGTTCTGGCTGGTAGGAAAGCGCTATAACTACCTGACCCCTACTGAGATGCTCGGCGATCGCTACCAGAGTGAAACGGTATCTATTGTGGCGGCTGTCGCTTCTGTGGTTTTTTTGATTCCCTACAGCTCGGTTCAGCTTATAGGCATTGGAGCGCTTTTGGAGGGTGTATCCGGTGGAGCAATCCCCTTTCTGGCAGGGGTATTTATTGCGGCTGTAATTGCCGTCTACTGGACCTGGACCGGGGGATTGCGGGCGGTGGCCTGGACCGATTCCCTGCAGGGGGCGGTGATGCTTATTGTGGCAATCTTGTCCGTTCTTTTTATAGTTTACCGCGGGTTTGGCGGTTTTGAAGCCATGTTTGTCGAAATTGAAACCCGTTATCCTGATTGGCTCACGGTGCCCGGACCCGGGTTTTTCAACTTTCACGCTTTTGTCGGGCTGACCCTGCCCTGGTTTTTCTTTTCACTTTCAAATCCCCAGGTTAGCCAACGCTTGTTTATGCCTCGCTCACTGAACCAGATGAGGATCATGGTTATGGGATTTTTAGGCTTCGGGTTTATTTATACCCTGGTCTCAATTTTATGGGGGTTTTCGGCCCGGCTGCTTTTACCGGACCTGGATGTAGCTGATCAGGCTACCCCGGCTTTACTGGGATTAGATATCGTCCCCTCGGCAATTGCGATGCTGGTCATGCTCGGCATCAGTGCAGCGGCAATTTCCACCGTTAATTCGATCATCCTTACCCTTTCTTCGATGGTCACCAGGGATGTTTTTAAAAATATCCGGAAAGAAGCTACCGAAAAAATTGAGCTTTTAGTGGGCCGTATTTTTATTCCTGTATTTACCCTTTTTATCCTTGCTTTTGCCACTCTGCGCCTGGACCTGATTGCAGCCCTGTCGGTGGCATCTTCAGCCGGTTTGCTCGTTATGGTCCCTGCGTTAATCGGTGCTTTTTATTGGAAAAGGGGGACTGCAACCGGGGTAATTGTCAGTGTGATTGCCGGGGGGACAACAGCCACTGTCCTGCAGTACAGCGGCTGGCAGCCGCTAGGTTTCTGGCCCGGAGTTTGGAGTGGAATCATCGCAACCTTCCTATTTGTGGGGGTCAGCTTGCTTACCAGGCCGCCAAAAGAAAAGGCAGAAGAATTCCTTGGTTATCTTAAGCAAGAACTGGACCAGAAAAGAATTATCTAGCTGGTATGATCAAAGAGTCTTTTAGCCTGCGGATAAGTATGGTAGCAGCACCGGGGGTGGGGCCCGGGGGAGGTGGTTTAATGCAGTGGATAACTTTATTACTGCCGCTGTAGCAGTGCGGCATGGCAGAGCAGGCGCAACTTATTAATGAATATCAAAATGGTTTAATTGCTGTCTTTGTCCGGTTATCTTGTAATCAGGATGATTCCTGTGGTTGAATGAAGGTAAGTACTTGTTCCTGTTGGCCGGGAAAAATTTCTAAAGTGAAGGTTATCCGGGGCTTATGAAAAATTCATGATTGAAGAGTGTTGGTTAATATGAATAAAAAAAACAGGTTTTTAAAAAAAGCCACTGAAGATAAAATAGTCTACCTGGAAAAAAAATTAAAGCAGTATAAGTCAGCAGTGGTTGCTTTTTCGGGCGGAGTGGACAGCACCTTCTTGCTGGACCAAGCCATTTCGGCTTTGGGATGGAAAAGAGTGCTGGCAGTGACGATAGATTCTCCGCTGGTGCCGGGAGAAGAAGTTAAAGAAGCGGCTCAAATTGCCCGGAAGCTGGGTGCCGAACACCTGAGGATGCCGGTTGATGTCTTAGCTGACCAGAAGCTGAAATTCAATCCGCAGGACCGCTGTTATATCTGCAAGAAGAAGGTATATTCCCTGCTTGTTGATGTGGCCAGAAAGAAGGGTTATAAAGCGGTGCTTGACGGTTCTAACGCCGATGACGCCGAGGTTTACCGTCCAGGCTTACTTGCTTTGAAGGAGTTGAAAATAGATAGCCCGTTAATGGAGGCAGGCTTGAGGAAAGCGGAAATTAGAAAGGTTTCAGAATTACGCGGTTTACAAACCTGGAATAAACCAGCTGCCGCATGCCTTGCTTCCAGGGTTCCTTACGGAGATGAGCTGAAACCGGAAAAACTAGAACTGATTGCCGAGGCGGAAAAATTTTTAAGAAACCTTGGCCTGAAGAAAGAATTGCGAGTCCGGCTGCACGATAATATAGCCAGGATTGAAGTTCATGAAACAGAAATCAAATTGCTATTAAACCGGCGCAGGGAGGTATCTTATAAACTGCGGGAAATGGGTTTCAGTTACGTAGCCCTGGACTTAGACGGGTTTCGCTCCGGTAGCATGGACCTAACGGACTTAGACATATAATGAGACAAGGGGACGGGGGCATTGACAACTTTTTACTCAATCTATCAGTTTCTACCGGGCATTAGAAGATAAGCAATAAAAGGCAAATACTATAAATGCTCAAAAGTTGTCAATGTCCCCGTCCCCTTGTCTCCGTCCCCTTGTCTCGCTTAATCATTATCATCTTCTTCATCGAGTTTCCACCATTCTTCGCCCTGGTCTTCGCGGACTTCTCCGTTGATTTCTTTTCTAACTTCATGTTCGAAGGTGCTTTCATGGCTGCCGGCAGCATCGGGTTCTTTTTCTTTCGGTTCTTCCTCTTCAACAGCTTCTTCTTCTGCTTCTTCATCAATTTCTTCATCTTCTGTATCTTCTACGGCCTCTTCTTCTGTGACCGGCTCGGTTTCATGATCCTGAGAGGTATAACTGATTATTGCCCCGGCAATAACCAGGACGACAATGAAACTTACTACCCACTTTAATTTATGCACTGTTATTCACCCCCATATAATTATATCACATCCAGGAAAAGCAGAATTCAATTATTTCTTCTACTGGCTTATCAATCTGCGAGCAGGGTTTCCGATTCAGGCGGTTTAACCGATAGTTTCGTAGTGGTTGGGTAAATTCATCCTGTCAACCTTTAAGGGATAGGGAATATAATTTTAATCTTTACTGCCAGCTTGAGTGTGGGGGTTATCAGGCTCCCGGTGGATACTGAATTATGTTCCTGAAAAGGAGTTTGTTGCATTTTAAAGAAATATATATTATCCATCAAGAAAAGGAAGTGAAGCAATGGCTGATGAAAATGTTAAACAAATTGATGCAAACCTTTACCGGATCCAGGTACCTTTGCCAAAGAATCCTTTAAAGGCTACTAATTCCTATGTTATCAAAGCAGAACAACGCAGCCTGATCATTGATACCGGAATGAACCGGGAAGAGTGTCGTTCAGTACTTTTAGAAGCGCTGGAAAATTTAGGAGTTAACCTGGAAAAGACCGACATCTTTGTTACTCACCTGCATGCCGATCATGTGGGGCTGGCCAGCGATCTCTCTCGGGAAAACAGCCTGGTTTATTTTAACCGTCCCGATGCAAGGATATTGAATTTTGAAGGCCTGTGGGTGAAGGCTGCCGGACTGGCCGGCAGGCACGGTTTCCCCGGGGAGCTGGTGGAAAAGGCGGTGGACTCCCACCCGGGACAGCGCTACAGTCCCGGGGAACCAATTGACTTTACCATGGTCAGTGACGGAGATGTCCTGGAGTACGGTTGTTATAAACTGCAGTGTGTTCATACTCCCGGGCATACTGAAGGCCATACCTGTCTTTATGATCCAGTTAAGAAATATTTCTTTTCGGGGGATCATATCCTGGGAGACATTACTCCAAATATTTCTACCTGGCAGGATGATGGTAATCCCCTGGGTGAATATTTAAAAAGCCTGGACCGGGTTGCTGATATACCGGTAGAACTGGTCTTACCAGGACATCGAAGCTTGATTTATGACTGCCGGAGCAGGATTGAAGAGTTGAAAAAGCACCACAGACAGAGGCTTGATGAGGTTCTGGTAATATTGGAGGAAAACGGCCCGTGCAGTGCTTTTAAAGTTGCTTCGCAAATGAGCTGGGACCTTTTGGCGGATCGCTGGGATGATTTTCCCCTGATGCAGAAATGGTTTGCCACGGGAGAAGCCCTGGCCCACATTCGCAGTCTAGAAGTGGAAGGAAAGGTGAAAAGAGAGGAAGGGGAGGAAGCTATTTATTTTACGCTTTCCTAGTGCAAAATTATCGAGTTACTTTAGTGCTAAACTGGAACAATAGTAATTAAGCAGTTATTAGAGGAAAATGGGGGCGAGGATTATTAGCAGGTACATTTTATCGCTGGACCAGGGAACAACCGGCACTACGGCAATGTTATGGGACAGGGAAGGGATATTTCGGGCCCGGGTAAACCGGGAGCATAAACAATATTATCCCCAGCCCGGCTGGGTGGAACATGATCCGGAAGAAATCTGGGACAATGTCCTTGAGCTTGTTGGGCTGGTTTTTAAAGAAGCGGGGGTTGGTGTTCAGGACATTGTATCAATTGGCATTGCCAATCAGCGGGAAACCCTGGTATTCTGGGATCGGAGAAGCGGTAAACCAATTACACGGGCTATTGTCTGGCAGTGTCGTAGAACCGCTGATATGTGCCGCCAACTCAAAGGAAAAGGCTATGAAGATGAGGTGAGCAGTAAAACCGGGTTGCTCCTTGACCCTTATTTCTCGGGGACTAAACTGCGCTGGGCCCTGGAAAATTTGCCGGAAGTAAAAGAAGCTGCTGAAAAAGGTTACCTGGCCTGCGGAACTGTGGACAGTTTCCTGCTCTTCCGGCTGACGGGGGGCAGGGTCTTTGCTACTGATTGTTCTAATGCTTCAAGAACACTTCTTTATAATATTCATCGTCACTGCTGGGATGATGATTTGTTGGCACTGTTTAAAGTTTCTAAACAGATATTGCCTGAAGTAAAGTCCAGCAGCAGTATGTTCGGTTATACCGACCCGCAGGTATTTTATGGTGCCGAAGTGCCAATAGGTGGTATTGCCGGGGATCAGCAGGCTGCCCTTTTCGGTCAAGCGTGCTACAGCCCCGGTATGACTAAAAATACCTATGGCACAGGGTCCTTTTTGTTGATGAATACGGGAAACAAGGCAGTTTCGTCTGAAAGGGGACTGCTTACCACCATAGCATGGGGTTTGAACGGAGAGATTGAATATGCCCTGGAAGGCAGTATATTTATTACAGGAGCTGCTGTTCAGTGGTTGAGAGATGGGTTGGGCTTGATCGGTAAGTCTTCGGACCTGGAACCTTTAGCCGGCCGGGTTAAAGATAACGGCGGAGTTTATTTTGTCCCTGCTTTTGCCGGTCTGGGTGCCCCGTACTGGGATCCCTACGCTCGCGGTTTGTTGATCGGTATTACCGGAGGCACTACCGGGTCACACCTGGCCAGGGCAGTTATCGAAGCGATGGCTTACCAGACCAGGGATGTAATTGATATCATGCGAAGGGAAGCGGATTTACCGGTTAAGGAATTGAGAGCGGACGGGGGAGCCAGTGTAATGGATCTGCTGCTGCAATTCCAGTCTGATGTGACCGGCACCATTGTACGCCGGGCAGGGACACTTGATACCACTTCCCTCGGAGCTGCTTACCTGACCGGATTGACTGCTGGTTTTTGGAAAGATACAGGTGAGCTATCCGATCGGTGGCAGGAAAGCGCAGTTTTCAAGCCAACTATGCCCCGGGCCAAGAGAGAGTCTTTATATGGAAACTGGACCAGGGCGGTAGAAAGAGCTTTAGGTTGGGGCGGGTAACCCTACTCTTTCCCGGTTCCGCCCATCGGGGGAAGGCTGTTTATTGCATGAGTTGTTAGTGAATCGGACCGGCCTTCTTTCTGGTACTGCTCCGGTAGGAGGGTCCCGGCCAGGTAATTTTCAAGGAACTGGTAATAAGCCGGATTCTCATTGAAAGAGGTTTCATTATTTTCATCTTCATTCCCGATTGAGTCAAAGTTAGCCACCAGGTTTAAATCCCGTTCTACCCTAAAGGTCAAGATTATATCATCACTTACTTCTTTATCGTTTACTGTCCAGTTGACAAAATCAAAGTCCATGTTGGGCAGGGCGGCAATGGTGATTTTTTCACCTTCAAAGTATTTGCCCGAGCCGTAGACCCTGCCGCCGTCAATGGGGCTGGAGGCGATGCTAATCCTGCGTTTTTCTCCTCTTTCACCTCTACTGTTATCTGCTTTGTCAAAGGTGGCGGTCAGGTTGCGATCAGCTTTAATGATAAATGCGTAGTTTCTGGCCATGCTGATCCTTTTTCCTTCATCATCAATCCACCCTGTAAAGTAATAGCCTCCTTCTGGATAAGCATTAAGCCCGACCAATCCGCCTTCGATATATTCACCGCTTCCGCTTACAGTACCACTGCCTTCAGGTTCAACGTTGAGAGACACTTCGTGCTTG
>PUKR01000174.1 GCA_003552365.1 Syntrophomonadaceae bacterium | reverse complement strand
TGCAGGCAGGAAACCACTTCGGCGGAATCGTCTATCGGAAACGGCGGTTGGATTCCCTTTGAGCCTGTGGCCAAAACTACAACATCGGCATCTTCGGCAATTATGTTTTCTGCCGAGGCTTCTTTATTGAGAACAATGTTAACCCCGTAGCGGGGCAGTTCATGTTCGTAGTAGTCCAGCAGGGTCCTGAATTCATGTTTGCCCGGCGGTAAAGCAGAGTGGTAAAGGTGGCCTCCCAGGGCCGGGCTTTTTTCCCAGAGGCTGACTTTATGGCCGCGTGATGCAGCCGTGCGGGCTGTTTCCAATCCCGCCGGGCCGCCGCCGATGATCAGCACCCTGCGCTTGTTTTCTGCCGGAGTTACCTGTATTTCATGTTCCCGTCCGGCCAAAGGATTAACCGTGCAGTGAACGTCCTGCATGGTAAAGACCATGTCCAGGCAGCCCTGGTTGCAGGCTATGCAGCGCCGGATTGAATCAAAATTGTCGCTCATCGCTTTTTTGGGCAGATCCGGGTCGGCAATTAAGGGACGGCCCATGTTGACCAGGTCGGCCATGTGGTTTTCCAGGATTTCTTCAGCTGTTTCCGGATCGTTAATCCGGTTGCTGGCAATCACCGGGACATTAACCGCATCCTTGATGCCCCGGGCCAGGTAGGCAAAACCGCCGCGGGGCAGTTCCCCGGTAATCTGGGGGACCCGCGACTCATGCCAGCCGCCGGTAACGTTCAGGCAGTCTACGCCTTCCTTTTCAAGCTCTGCGGCAAAGAGGGCCGCTTCCCGGTTAGTGTTGCCCTCCGGCATAAAATCATGCCCGGAAATCCGGGCCATTACCGTAAAATCGTCACCCACAGCTTCCCTGATCCGCCGGGCCACTTCTAAACCAAAACGAACCCGGTTTTCCCAGGAACCGCCGTACTCGTCGGTCCGCTGATTGGTTAGCGGTGACAGAAACTGGCAGATTAAATAACCGGCGCTGGCCAGTATTTCCACGGCATCGAAACCTGCTTCCCTGGTCCGCCTGGCTGCCTGGCCGTAATTTTCAATTACGCTTTCGATATCTTCCAGGGTCATTTCCCGCGGGGTTTCCCGGGTCAGACGGGAAGCGATCGCTGAAGGGGCTATAGGCTGCTCCCCGGTCATAATACTGTGCGTGTAACGGCCGGCCTGGTAGAGTTGAGCGGCCGCGGCCGCGCCGTGCATCTTGATGGTGCCGGAAAGTTTTTGCAATCCCTCTATGAACCGGTCGTCGTGCAGGCCGATCATCATCGGCCCCAGCCCTGAAGTATCAATTGAACAGCCGCCCACTGTAATCATCGCTGCACCGCCGCGGGCCCGGGCCTCATAATATTTAAGCAGGCGCTCGTTGACAAACCCCTCCGGTGTGTAGCAGTGGTGGATTGCCGGCATGGCAATCCGGTTTTTTAGTTCCATCCGGCCGACTTTAATTGGTTCAAAAAGCATCATGTTTACTCTCTCCTTTTCCTGGTAAAGGTTAAATGGTTTGCCGGGTCTCTATTTAATTATTGAGTGTTACTACCCGGCCCGGGGCCGCAGCGGGCAGAAAATCTAAAATAGATCTTACTACTCGCCCCTGCAGACACAAATCAATATAATCGACTTGGCCGGTTTTCAAAATAGTTCCCTGTTTCCGCAGTGCCCTTTAATTAATGCTTCCGGTTTATACAAAAAGCTTGTATAATTAATTCAACATAAAGCTCCCGATTGCCTTTTTTATAAAATATTTTTTGCAGGATATAACCTAATTGTCTTGAATTTTAAAAGGGGAGGCGATAATAATGGATGATAACCATATAAATAATGATGAAGCTGTAGATGAACACCCCCTGGAAGGAATAATGAACCCCCGTTCGATTGCGATCGCCGGCGCGGGCAACAATCCCATGAAAATGGGAGCCCTGCAGGCCCTGAGCATAATTAAAGACGGATACCGTGGTAAAATTTACCCGGTTCATCCTGAAGAAAACGTGGTATTTGGCTGTAAAGCTTATTATACCCCTAAAATATTACCGGCCAGGCCGGAGCTGGTTATTTTTATCCTGCCGGCCAAGCATGTGGTTAAGCTCCTGGAAGAATTCGGAGAGCGGGGAGCGAGGCGCGCGATTGTTATTAGCGCCGGGTTCAGGGAAACCGGGCCGGAGGGGGAGGAGCTGGAAAAACAGCTGCTCGAGGTAGCCTCGCGGTACGGGATCAGGTTACTCGGCCCAAACTGCCTGGGAGTTATTAATACCGAGAACTCTTTAAATGTAACTTTTGTCCCTTTGGAAGACAGAGTTGGGGTCCTTGGCATGGCTTCCCAGAGCGGCACCTATATTACCCAGACCCTGCCCTACCTCCAGAAAAAGGGAATCCATTTCAGCAAGGCAATCAGTGTGGGTAACGAAGCCGACCTTGATTTAACCGATGCTTTAGAATACCTGGGCAAAGACCGGCAGACCCGGGCCATCGCCCTCTACATCGAGGGAATTAAAAACCCCGACCGCTTCCTGGAAGTGGCCCGCAGGATTACTCCCCACAAACCGGTCCTGGCCCAGTATGTCGGAGGGTCAGCAGCCGGTGCCCGGGCCGGATCCAGCCATACAGGGGCGATGGCAGGCCCCGATCACCTTTATGACGGCCTGTTCAAGCAGGCCGGGATCCTGCGGGTTCACAGCATTGAAGATCTTTACCACCAGGGCTGGGTTTTAGCTACCCAACCTCCTCTTAAAGGAAAACGCGTGGCCATATTGACCAATTCCGGGGGACCGGGAACGGCAATGGCCCATATCTGCAACGAGGGTGGGCTGGAAGTGCCCCGTTTTTCTGAAAAACTGCAGGAAAAAATCAAGGAACACCTGCCTCCCTACGCTTCGGCCGGCAACCCGGTGGATTTAACTTTTCATTTAGAAACAAAAGAATTAAGCACCGCTATCCCTAAATTAATCATGGAAAGCGGCGAAGCTGACGGTTTGATGATCCACGGGCTGATGAAAACCGGCTTTCTGAAGACAATTTATCCCCACCTTGCCGATCTGGTCGGCAATGAAAGTGAAGAAAAGTTTGCCGCCCGTTTTAATGATGACAAAGAAGAAGCCCTCAAGCTGCCGCGTGAGAATAAAATGCCGTTGATCCTGTCTTCTTTTTTCGGGCGTGAAGACGATTATACCAGCGCTTACCAGGATAATTATTACCCCGTTCTTGACGGGCCGGAGAAAGCGGCCCGTGGAATGCTTGCCCTGCATCAATATAACCTGGCCCGGAAAAAAGCCGCCCTTGGGCCGGGGGAATTGCCGCCCCAATCGGCCCCGGCCACGAAAATCATCCGTGAAGCCCTTGACAGTGGTAACCGGGTTCTTGATGAGTACAGCAGTAAACGAATCCTTTCCTGTTACGGGCTGCCGGTCAGTGAAGAAGAACTGGCTTATACTGCCGAAGAAGCGATCGAAATTGCCGGGAAGCTCCGTTACCCGGTTGTGCTTAAAGGCTGCTCTTCAGAGCTTACCCATAAAACAGGCAGCGGGCTGGTGCACATCAACCTGGAAAATGAAGCGGCCGTGCGCAGCGCTTTCAGTGAAATCACCCGGGCGGCAGGAAAGGACATGGCTGTGCTGGTCTCAAAAATGATTAAAGGAGAAAGGGAAGTAATGGCGGGAATGATTCGTTATCCCGGCTTTGGCCCCTCCGTTGTTTTCGGCCTGGGAGGGATTTATACCGAGGCGCTTAAGGACAGCACTTTCCGCCTGGCGCCCTTGAGCAGGACCGATGCCGCCGATATGATTTCCGACCTGCGTGCCTCGGCCATGCTGGAAAAATTTAGAGGCATGCCTGCAGTGGATAAGAAATCCCTGGGGGCAATTTTGCAGGCGGTCGGTAACATTGCCCTTTTGCACCCGAGAATTGCCGAAATTGATTTAAACCCGGTTATAATTAGCGGGAAAGACCCGGTTGTTGTGGATGCCCTGATTATTTTGGGTAACGGTAAAGACCATTAAAAGGACGGCTCCCTGAAATTTTGGAGCTGTCCGGCAGGAGATGAGTTTTAGCAATGCAGGAAATTGAAATTCATGCTTATGGCAAACTGCTTTTCTTGTTTAAAGAGAGAAACTGGCCGAACCCCCTGGTTTATGAGATGGAAGGTCCGCTAACAGCCGCCGAGCTGCGTGACAGGCTGGAAATCCCGCCTGAATACGTGGAAGCGGTTTTTATCAACCGCCTGGTTAAACCGCTATCAAGCGGCTTACAGGAAGGCGACCGGGTAGCTTTTGTCCCTCCCGGGGTGCCCAGCATCCACCGCTTTAACCTGGGTTTTTATACAGCCAAAGAAAAAGAAGAAAGGTCTGGTGACGGGTGGCAGGATTAACAACGGGTACCGCATTGTAGGGCTATTTTTGTGATTATAGTGCGAGCGGGTAGAATTAATTCTTTTATACTATACCGGAGTTTTCATTTCAAGCCTGCAGGGTAAGTGCAAAGCAGGTGTAAAGTGATGAAGGGAGGGTCAAAATGTGCGGAAGGTTTGCCCTGGCCACCGATAAAAAGGTCCTGGAGATGCTCTTTGATTTGGAGATACGGGCGGATCTGCCGCCCCGCTTTAATATTGCGCCTTCCCAGGAGATCTTAGCTGTCCGTCTTTCTCCCGAACATGGAAAAAAAGAAGCTGCTTTTTTTAAATGGGGCCTGGTCCCCTTTTTTGCCGACGATGAAACCATCGGCAGCCGGATGATCAATGCCCGTGCCGAAACCGTCCCTCAAAAACCCTCTTTTAGAAATGCTTTTAAAAAAAGGCGCCTTCTAATTCCCGCCACCGGTTTTTATGAATGGAAAAAAGAAAACGGCTCTAAACAGCCCTACTATATCTGCCGTAAAGACGGCAAACCTTTTTCCCTGGCCGGCCTCTGGGAACGCTGGGAAAAAGGAAAAGAACCTTTAGAAAGCTGCACGATTATTACCACCGAGCCCAACGAGCTGATAGCTCCTTTACACAACCGGATGCCGGTAATAATTCCGAACTCTGCCTACGAAGACTGGTTAAAAGAGGATCCGGGAAAAGATTTAAGCCGGTTGCTTACCCCCAGCCCGGTGGAAGAACTGACCGCTTACCCGGTATCTCGCCTGGTCAACAACCCGTCCCAGGACCGCAAAGAACTGCTTGAGCCGATCGAGGCTTGAAGAAGGACCATAGATGGCAAATCCGAAGGTGTAACTAAGGCGAAAGCCTGTAGCTGAGTTGACGCCATTGCCCGTGACGGACCGGAACCGGTTCAAATGCAGCACTGCCGAGCAGGCACATAACCGGGCGATATGCCGGTGAATGGAAACCCGGTCAGCTTTTTCTTTCTGCCCGGACCAAACCCCGGTAAACCAGGTAAAACCCGCCGCTTAAAATTAAGATCAGTATAAAAAGGTCCCCTGCCGGAGAAATAATCCCGCCGCTTAAGGCCGGGGCGAAAAGTAACGCGCCGGCGGATAATATAATCGTTAAGAGGCTGATAATAAAAACCCGGGCCAGGGCGGGCAGGATCAGGCTGCCTGCCGCGTTTAACCGATCAGCTTCTTCATGGAGCGATCTGCCGTCAGCCAGGGTTAATCCATGGCCCAGCTCCAAAATTGCATAAGCTATCAGTCCCGCAATTATTCCGTAGAAAAACCCTCCTGCACCCAGTTCGGGAACGGCGAAAAAGCAGGTCATGATTAAAAGGCCTGCTGAAGCCCGCAAATAATTAAAATGCCCCGTTTTAAAGGCGGCAGTAAAGAGTCCCAGTAAGGCTGGCGGCAGCAGGCCCCACCATAAAGATAGGACCAGTGCCGGGTAGATGCTTACACCAAAACCGGCCAGGGTTAACAGGAGGCCTAAAAACAATTGATAGGGATGGATCTTGCCGCTCATCTAAAAACACCGCCTCCCGTGGAAAAATCTGCCAGGGCGTGGCCGACCTTGCCTTCTTGGGGCCTGATCAGCCTGGCTCCCAGTTTTTTTAAGCCGGCCAGCTTTGCTTCCTGCCTTAATTCCCAAATTTCTGCTGTAAGCCTGCTGTCTTCATCTCCGCGCTGCTCGTCGATCATGGCCAGGTCCAGGGGGGAGATATAGATTAAGACCAGGTAAAAGCCCCTCGCCGCTAAATCTACAAACATCTGGTAAGCCCGCTCGTCACTTAAGCTGGTAAAGCCGTAAACAATGCCCTGGGGTGGAAGGACCTTGCCGGGAATGGTGGCTGCCTTTTTGGCCACGTAAAGGGGTGATTCCCGTAACCGGGCCAGGCGGGCCAGGATTTTTTTCAGCTGAGCAGGCCCGGCCTGGGGTAAAATGGGATCGATGGTCCCGTCATAATCAATCAAACCCACCCGGTCATTGCGTTCGGTATAATGATGGGCCAGGGAGGCTGCCCCCCGGGCGGCGATGTGCAGGTAGTTGCCGCCCGGCCCGCTGATTTGGGTCAAGCTGTCGACGATTATCACCACGTCGATGTTCCGGTCCAGGTAGCGGTCGTTTACCAGCAGGCTTCCCCATTTAAGGGATTTTCTCCAGTTGATATGCTTTAAACTGTCCCCGTGGCGGTATTCCTTGATTTCGCTGAATTCAAGGCCCTCGCCCCTGAAAGAAGAGGTGTAGTAACCGTGATATAGGCGGGGGCGGTTAATCAAGTTAACGTTCTGCAGGGCGTTGATGGCAGGGAATACCGTGATCTCTACATTTTTATCAACAGTAGTTTGGGCATAAGCCATTCCCGAGCTGTCGAGGCCGGTCAAATCAAATCTTCCGGCCCGGTACCTGCCGGGCCCTGTGCCGGTGGTAATTGGAAACTTAAGCGTTCTCTTTTCTCCCGGTTTTAATGATACCTGTATTTTTTCCCGGTAGGTTTCATTTGTATTTAGCAGCTTCAGCTCGTGGGTAATAGTTAACAAGGGTATTTTTTTGCGGGCATTGAGGTGAACGGTCAATTCTGTATCGCTCCCCTCGATCAATTC
>PUKR01000246.1 GCA_003552365.1 Syntrophomonadaceae bacterium | reverse complement strand
TTCCGGGTCAAGGGTTACCATTAATGCCACCCCTTCTGAAGAATATGAATTTGTGCGCTGGATTGAAGGCGGTTCCGAAGTGTCTACCAGCAAATCCCATACTTTTTCCATTTCGGGTGATAGAAGCTTTGAAGCAGTTTTTACCCGGACAGAAAGCAGTGATGAAGCCACTGAAAGTGACGGCGATGATACCGGTGCCGGGGAAGAATAATAGCAGCGGAGATGATAACTAGATGAGCAAAGAAAATTCATATCCGCTGACCATGGACCAGATATTGACCATGGCTGTGGAACAAAAAGCCTCGGACGTGCACATCGTGCCGATGGATCCGCCGATGTTCAGGATAAACCGGAGCATGGTCAAGCTCGACTACCCCGCATTAAAACCTGAAAATGTAAAAGGGTTGCTGGCACAAATTCTTAAGCCCCACCAGATTGAAAGCTTAAAAAAAGATTTGGAGCTTGATTTTTCGCATGCCATACCTTCTGTAGCCCGTTTCAGGGGAAACGTTATGTTTCAACGGGGCACCCTCGCCCTGGCGATGCGGATTGTTCCCTTTGATGTCCCGAATCTTGATGATTTGGGAGTTTTACCGGGGGTTAAGGAGCTTTGTTACCTGCCCCGCGGGTTGGTTTTGGTGACCGGTCCAACCGGCAGCGGTAAATCTACGACGCTGGCAGCCATGATCGATATTATCAACCAGGAACGGGATTTAAACATTGTTACCGTGGAAGACCCGATTGAATTCCTCCACCCGCATAAGAAGGCAACCGTTAAGCAGCGCGAGGTGGGCATTGATACCCGTTCATTTGCCAATGCTTTACGCCATGTGCTGCGTCATGACCCCGATGTGATTTTAATCGGCGAGATGCGCGACCTTGACAGCATCAGCATTGCTTTAACCGCGGCAGAAACCGGGCACCTGGTTTTTTCAACTTTGCATACCCAAACTGCGCCTCTGACCATCAACCGGATTGTAGACGTTTTTGCCGAAGAGCAAAGAGACCAGATCCGGCAGCAGTTAACCGGTTCCCTGCAGGCTGTTCTTTCCCAGCAATTAATCCCCAAGGCTTTAGGTGACGGGCGGGTACTGGCCATGGAGTTTTTAAAATCAAACACGGCTGTGCGCACTATGATCCGTGAAGGCAAGGAACATCAACTATATTCAGTTATGCAGGCCAGTCATGCTGCCGGCATGAAAACAATGGACCAATCCCTGTCCGATCTTTATGGCGCAGGTAAAATTTCCCGTGACGAGGCCCTGGAGAAATGTATTGACCGGCCTGAAATGGAAAGGCTGATCCAGAAGCAGTCTTTTAGCTATAAAGGATAACTACAACAGGAAGGGGGGTATAAAAGATGACTTCTTACAGGTACGAAGCAATTAACAGGGCAGGCGAAACCATTACCGGCAAGTTAGAGGCTGACGGGGAATCTGGTGTCCTGGAAAAATTGCGCGGTATGGGCCTGATGGCTACCGAGATTAAAGAAGTCAGGGAGTCTCCGCTCCTCAACCTGTTTAAACCCGGCAGAAAGGTAAAACTTGCCGATTTGAGCCTGTTCAGCCGCCAGATGGCAGCCATGCTCAATTCAGGCATCCCTTTAACCCGGGCCCTTTATACTTTAAGCCGCCAGGTGAGCAACCCTAACCTGGGTAAAGCCCTGGGAGAAATTGCTGCCAATGTAGAAGGTGGATCGAGCTTTTCGGAAGCCCTGAAAGGTTATCCGGATATTTTTTCCGATTTATATATCAACATGATCAGCGCCGGTGAAACAGGCGGTAACCTTGAGTCAACCTTAGAACGCCTGTCCACCCAGCTGCAGAAGGACAAAGAGCTGCGGGACAATATTAAATCCGCTTCTTTTTACCCGGTAGCGGTGCTTGCTTTTGCTATCGTCATTTTGTTTGCCATGCTCTTTTTCCTGGTGCCGATCTTCGTCGGTTTCTTCCCGGAAGATGTAGCCTTGCCGCTGCCGACCCAGATTATCATCAGCTTGTCTGATGCCCTGCAGGCTTACTGGTACCTGCTTTTCCCGATTGTAATTGTCCTTTATTTTATCCTGCGGACCCTGGCCAGGAGTGAACAGGGCAAAAGAAAACTTGACCGGCTTAAATTTAACCTGCCTATCTTCGGTGAATTAGTTCAGAAGTCGGTCATAGCCAGTTTTGCCCGCACTTTTTCGACGATGATGTCCACCGGCCTGCCGATTGTGCAGGCTTTAGATGCCTCAGGCAGGGCTGCGGGAAACAGCCTGGTCATTGATGCCACCCAGAAAGCGGGTGAGCAGATTCAGGAAGGAAGCAGCGTAGCCGCCCCTCTAGAAGAAAGCGGGATCTTTCCACCCATGGTTACCCATATGATTTCGGTCGGCGAGGAAACCGGGGATATCCCTGAAATGATGGATAAAGTAGCCGCATTTTATGAAGAAGAGGTATCTACCATGACCAAGGCATTAACCTCGTTGATTGAGCCAATCATGCTGGTAGTAATCGGGGTGCTGGTCGGTGGAATGCTCATCGCCCTGTATTTGCCAATATTTACGGTAATTACTCAAATTTAAAGCTTGCGGGTAATAAATAGCGTTTTAAAATGTTGTAGGGAGTTGTCGTTGAATGGATTTAGGCGTAGCCAAAAAAGCAGTGGGCCTGGAAATTGATACCGGAACCGCCAGGGCGGTCGAGGCATCCGGTACGCCCAAAAAACCGAAGTTAAGCGCCCTGGCCGAAATAAACCTGCCCGAAGGTGCGGTGGAAGAAGGGATGATCGTCCAACCGGAACAGGTGGGAGATGCCCTGCGTGAACTCTGGGGCGAGGGTGCTGTCAAGCACCGCAAGGTTTTACTCGGTGTTTCAAACCAGGGTGTGCTGGTCCGCTATGCCACTATCCCGAAAGTGGCCCCCGATAAGCTGGCTAACGTGATCCGCTTTCATGCCCAGGATCATTTACCCATACCTTTAGAAAGTGTGGTCCTTGACTACCGGGTTGTGGGGGAAGCGGTGGAAGATGAACGCCCTGTTTATGAAATACTGCTTGTAGCCGCCCGTCGCGACATGCTTGACGGCTTCTTGCAAGCCCTGGAGGTGGCCAGGCTCGAGCCGGAAGATATCGATGTTTCCACCCTGGCCTTGATGCAAATACTGCCTGCCGCTGCCACGGAACGGACTGTGGCTGTGGTTAATGTGGCCAACGGCTTGAGTAATATTTTAGTTTCTGATCAGAACCAGCCCCGCCTGGCCCGCCTTGTGGCGGTGAAATTAAAGGACCTGGCTTTCGGTTTGGGTTCCACCCTGGATCACCTGCTGGCAGGAAACAACGCTGACAGCGAGAATGCCCGCGAAGTATTTTCGGCCTGGGCGGGTAACCTTATAACCGAAGCACGATCATCGCTTACCTATTACCAGAACCAGGCCAATTCTTCAGACCTGGAAGCGATCATATTCAACGGCAGGGGAGCGCGCCTGAAAGGTCTTTCTACCAGGATGGAAGAAGCCCTTGGTTTGCCGGTGCGCATTGTCAACCCCTTTGCCGATTTTAGCAATGCCGAACCTCATCTTGAGGGCACAGGCCTTATGGCCGTTGATTATGCGATCAGCGCCGGCCTGGCCCGGCGTGGCCTGGAGGGATAATCACTTTGCAAAACTACGTCAGTTTACTGCCGCCTGAAATTAAAAAGAAACGCCTGGATGAAAAGAAACAGGCCAGGTTAATCAGGGTTGCCCTGGTCGTTTTTGTGGTTTTGCTGGCCGTTTATGCCTTTTTACTGGTCAGTTCCCTTTTTGCCAGGAGCGAGCTCCAATCTCTCCGGCAAGAACGGGAGACCGTGGAAGACCAGGCTGCGGAACTTGCCGAATACGAAGAACTCTATGAACAAATGTCCGAAGCGGAAGGACTGGTCAACGCTGCCATGGGCCGTGCTCCAAAGTGGGGAGAATTTTTGGGCGATATTGGCAGGGCCCTCGATCCCGATATAGCCCTCCTCGATGTTTCCGCTGCCTACAATGATGAAGAAGAAGGCAGCTTCAATATGCGTGGCTGGACCTACACCCACAGCAATGTAGCCGATATGCTGGACCGGGTTGATACTTTAGAGCAGCTTGAAGATGTCCGCACCAGCCTATCCGCGGAAACCGCGGTTGATGAAAGAGATGCTGTTGAATTTGATGTCAATGCAGATATATTGCCCGGGCCGGAGTTTTTCGACCCGGAAGAAGGGGGCAATTAATTATGTTTAGCTTGACCGGGAATAGGCGCAAATATGTAGTTATTGCCCTCACCGTGCTGGTAATTGCTTTAAGCGGAGTGTTAATCTACTTTCAGTACAACACCTGGACTGATCTCCGGGCGGAAATCGAAGATGAAAAGACAGCTTTAGATGCAGCCCATGCTCAGCTTGACCGGAGGCTTGAACACCAGCAAAAAGCGGATGAGTACGAAGAACGTTTAGAATACGCCCTATCAAAGATTCCGGCAGCCCCCGAGGAAGAAGAGCTCCTCCACTATATCCATTACCTGGTCGGCGAATACGACCTCCGGGCGGTGGAAATTTCATTTGGCGATCGTTACGAAAACGAGGAAGGCTATATGAACATGCCCGTCACAATTACCCTGGAGGGCCGGTATGACGGGATCAGGAGAATGTTCAACCACCTCTACGATGGCGACAGGGCTATCCGGATTGACAACTTTGACATTAGCAGGGCCGGTGGTAACGGCAATAATTTACAAGTAAACATTTCCGCCTATACCTTTTACAACCCCTAGCTGAAGTGTTAAAATACTTTTACGTCAGATCAGGCATTAACAATATGAGGATACCTGTCGTTAATTATATATAGACGATCGATCCCACCTGAGGTGGAAGCTATGGAAAATCGCAGCCGCAATTTTGGCGCTAAAAGGGACGGCATCGGCGAGCTGCTTGTTGAAAACGGAGAAATAACCCGGGAACAGCTGGACGAAGCTTTAGCCATGCACCGGGAAAAAGTGCAGAAAGGTGGCCGCGGCCTGCTCGGTCAAACCTTGATTGATCTCGGGTTTACCACGGAAGAAATGGTTACCAGGGCCATTGCCAGCCAGGCCAATGTTGACTACGTATCCCTGCAGGAATGCGAAGTGGACAAAGCTGCAGCTTCCCTGCTTGACCCCGATTCCGCCAGGCGCTACAATTCACTGCCCATCGGTTTTGAAAACGGCCGCCTAATTGTGGCCATGATGCACCCCAACGATATTGTCACCATCGACGACTTACGCCTGATCACCGGCTATGAGGTCAAGCCGGTTTGCGTTTCAGACAGCGAACTTAAAATGGCCATCGAGCAGTATACCCAGGCCACCAGTGGTATCGAGACCGGTGAAGAAGATTATTACCCCGAAGAAGAGGAAGAAAAAGAAGAGCTGCAATCTTCGGTCGGGGATAAGCCGGCGGTGCAGCTGGCCAACCTTATTTTTAACCAGGCCATCCGCAACGGGGCCAGTGATGTGCACATTGAACCCCAGGAACGAAGCCTCAGGGTGCGCTTCCGGATTGACGGGGTGCTCCATGAAACGATGCAGCCGCCCGCACGCCTGCATGCTTCCCTGGTTTCCCGGGTGAAAGTAATGGCCGGGATGGATATCGCCAACCGGCGCACGCCTCAGGACGGCCGCACCACCTTGAAACTTGACGGCAGGGTTATCGATTTAAGGGTGGCTTCCCTGCCCTCAGCCTACGGAGAAAAACTGACCATGCGTTTGCTCGACCGCAGTGAACGCTTAATTACCCTGCCCGAACTTGGCTTCCCCGATTCCCAGTTAAAAAAATTTTACCGCACCATTCACAAGCCCTACGGCTGCGTGTTAGTGACAGGACCCACCGGCAGCGGTAAAACCACCACCCTGTACGCAGCCCTTACTGAGCTAAACAGTGTGGAAAAACATATTATCACCGTGGAAGACCCGATTGAATACCGGTTAAGCGGGATCAACCAGGTCCAGGTCAACCCAAGAGCGGGCCTTACCTTTGCTACCGGCCTGCGCTCGATTTTGCGTAACGACCCCGATATCATCATGGTCGGGGAAATCAGGGACCGGGAAACATCCCGCATTGCCATCGAGTCCGCTCTCACCGGGCACCTGGTTTTATCCACCCTCCATACCAACGATGCTGCCGGTGCCTTAACCAGGCTCGGGGATATGGATATCGAACCTTATCTAACAGCATCTTCGGTGATCGGGGTTTTGGCCCAGCGCCTGGTCAGGGTCCTCTGCAAGCAGTGCCGCAATCCTTATACAATCAGCCGTAAAGAACTTAAAGAAAATGTGCCCGATTTCCCTATGGCCAGAGGCGAAGAGGAAGTAACCCTTCACTCTGCCCAGGGCTGCCTGCGCTGCGGCAATACCGGTTACAGGGGCAGAATTGGAGTGTATGAACTGCTCCTGATGACCGACAACATCAGGAACATGATCTTACAGCGCCGCTCCGCCGGAGAAATTGCAGAAGTGGCGATAAAAGAAGGGATGATTACCCTGCGCCGTGACGGTTTCTTTAAGGTCAGGGAAGGGACCACTACTTTGGAAGAAGCTTTAAGGGTACTAGCCTAAAATGAGAAAATTTAAAAATTACGTTGACGAATATGTTTAGATCTGAGATAATATGATTTAGCTTAAATAACCGCAAAAGGCAAAGCCACCGAAAGGTGGCGGCGCAAAGCTAAAGGGGCTTAAGGCTTTTATAAGTCTATGCCAGCCAGCTGCCGGTTTACAGGAATATGGATTAAACCCCTTCTGTGCCTGCAGCGGGGGTTTATTTTATTAAAAGGCTTTCGTGGAGGGAAACTGATGAGCAAGCGCAGAGGGGAAACCCGGAACCCGGACTTAGAAACTGCTGCAGAAATCTATCACTGCACCGGCTGCCTGAAAGCAAAGGAAGCAGCGGTGAAAGCAGGGGAAGCGCTGGTCAGCTATTATGCCGCTCTCTACAGCCCCGGTAAGCTTGAAGAGGATTTAAAGCAGGCAGGCTATGAAGGCCTGGTTAAAGCATTGAACCGCTTTGATCCCGGCAAGGGGGCCATGTTTTCCACCTACGCCAGCCACTGCATCATCGGGGAGATCCGTCATGAATTGAGAAACAGGGG
>PUKR01000173.1 GCA_003552365.1 Syntrophomonadaceae bacterium | reverse complement strand
GCAGCAAGCAGGATAAATCTACTTTTTGTAGAATAGCCAAAATGAATGTCAATCTCTGTATAGCGGGGGTGAGTTAATTGAAAGCTTTACTGGTAGTAGATATGGTCAATGATTTTGTCGATCCAAAAGGTGCTTTATATATTGGCTCTGTTGCAGAGCAAGTTATCGCAGGAGTTAAATCAAGGTTAGAGGAAAATCGAGCAGAGGGTAACCCGGTTATATATGTCTGCGACCGCCACCTTGAAGATGACCGCGAGTTTGACTTGTTTCCTCCACATAGTGTCCATGGTTCCGGAGGCGACGAGGTTTATCCGGAGTTAGCGCCTCAACAAGGGGAAAGAATAATTGAAAAAAGGCGGTTTAGTTCTTTTTTCAGCACTGATCTTGACTTAACCCTGCGCGATAAGGGTATTGAAGAAATAGAGCTTGTAGGAGTAGTTACCAATATCTGCATTTTATATACGGCTGCTGAAGCCCGAATGCGTGGATACCGGGTTACGGTTCCCCGGAAGGCTGTATCCAGTTTTGATGAGGAAGCGCACCGCTTTGCCCTGCAAGAGATGGAGAAAACCCTGGGTGTAACTATCATCTAATTGAGCTGGAGGAAAAATATGAAGCCAAGAGATTTTATTACATTGAAGGATATCGATGGAATAGAGATAGACCCAGAAAATCGGTTTTATTCAGCATCAGCTTCAGAAATTGAACAAGGGCTGACCAGCGACATCTATTTCGTGCGCAGCAGGGATTTGCTTGCATCAATGGATTTAGCCAGTACCGAGGTTACCGCAGAAATATTTTCTTCCGGAAGCGGTATAATTTCGGGTGTCGATGAAGCCCTGCATTTGTTAAAGGGGAGAGATTTGGAAATATGGGCTCTTCCCGAGGGAGAAGAGATGTCTGCCCGGGAAGTGGTAATGAGGATCAAGGGTCCTTATAGTGCCTTTGGGATCTATGAAACCCCGCTTTTAGGAATGCTGGCCAGCTCCAGCGGCTGGTCTACGGCCGCGTACAACTGCAAAAAGGCGGCCGGCAAACGGATGGTAATTTGTTACGGTGCCAGGCACCTGCACCCGGCAGTGGCCCCGGTTATGGAGCGGGCAGCAGTAGTTGGTGGCGCGGATGCCTGCAGCTGCATTCTTGGAGCTTTACTGCTTGGAAGAAAACCTGTGGGAACAATACCCCATGCTGCTTTTCTAATAGTGGGTGATACGGTTCAGCTGGCCAAAGCTTATGATCAATTTGTTCCTGGAAATGCCCCCAGGATAATCCTGGTTGATACCTTTAAAGATGAAGCTGAAGAATCTCTGCGGGTGGCAGAAGCACTTGGAAAGCAGCTTAACGGAGTTCGCCTGGATACCCCGGGTGAAAGGGGAGGGGTAACCCCGGGCCTGGTCGGTGAAGTAAGGGCGCGCCTTGATCAAAATGGTTTCGATCATGTGCAGATTGTAGTGTCGGGTGGTCTTAAACCTGAGCGTATCGAAGCGCTCGTTGAAGCCGGAGCTGATGTTTTCGGGGTGGGTAGTTTTATTGCCCGGGCCCCGGCTATCGATATGACCCTGGATTTAAAGGAAATTAAAGGAAAGCCGATCGCAAAAAGAGGAAGAGTTCCGGGAGTTATAGAAAACAAACGTCTGGTTAAGATGAGCTGAAGATGAGCAGGCTATTTATCCTCAAAGCTTATGCCAAAATAAATCTAGGCTTGTCCGTTGTGGGCCGCCGCCCGGATGGCTACCACGACCTGGAATCAGTAATGCAGCAGGTTTCACTCTCAGACACCCTGCTGTTTGAACCGGCATCCAGTCAAGGATGTGATTTTTTTTGCACCGATCAGCGCTTATCCGGTCCTGATAACCTTGTCAACCGGACGGCATCTTTACTACAGCAGAAGGCAGGTAAAGCTCTCCCGGGCGTTAAAATTACCTTATTTAAAAATATTCCAGTTGAAGCCGGTTTGGCCGGCGGCAGCGCTGATGCCGCGGCAGCGCTAATCGGCCTGGATCGTTACTGGGATTTGAAGCTGAGCTGGAAAGAGTTACTGGAAATCGGCGCCGTGCTGGGTTCCGATATTCCGTTTTGTCTGCATGGAGGGACAGCGCTGGCTAAGGGAAGGGGTGAACTTCTGTATAGTCTGCCTCCACTCCCCTTTTTTTGGGTTGTTCTTGCTGTCCCGGAGAATGTAACAATGCCAACAGCAGCCGCTTACAAGGGTTTTGATAAAACAAAAATGGGCAACCCTTCACTTGAACCATTAATAAAGGCAATCAAGCAGGGGGATAAAAAAGGTTTAATGGAATGGCTTGCCCGGGGGTTTACCAATACCCTGGAAACTGCAATGTTGCCGGGGTCTGATAGCTTGCAGCATATAAAGGCAAGGCTAAAAGAATTCGGGTTTATTCCCGTTTTATCGGGAAGCGGCCCCACAATATTTGTATTAACTGAAAACTACAGGCATGCCCGTGAAGCCGCTCGTGTTGTTGAACAGGAAAGCGGCCGGGCTTATATTTGCTGGGTAACCGGTGACAACAGGGAGGATTGAGAAATGATTGATGCTGTCGTATTGGCCGGCGGGGGCAAGCAGGAACCTCTAACTGAGCAGGAAGGGGTTTCCAACAAGGCTTTTATAAAAATAGAAGATAAGCCGCTGCTCGGTTATGTGCTTAAAGTTTTAAATGAAGCACAATCAATTGGGAGAATTGTGGTAGTGGGTCCGGAAGCTGAGCTGCAACAATTGCAGCAAGAAGGCTATCGCTTTGATCTAATTCCAGAATCCGGCAGTATGCTTGATAACCTGGCGGAAGGATTCGCGGGGTTGTCCGGTGACCGGCTCGCAATGGTAATTACCGGGGACATCCCCCTGATTAAACCCGAAGTAGTGGAAGAATTTCTTAACCTTTGTGGTTCACTGGAACATGATTTCTATTATCCTGTCTTAAGACGTGAAGCTTTTGCCAGGGATTTTCCTGAAACCGAGCGCACCTATGTGCGCCTCAAAGAAGGTCTTGTTACCGGGGGCAACCTGGCGCTATTGCGTCCGGGATGGTTCCTAAAGAATAGAAAGCGCCTTGAAATGTTTATTTCGTACCGAAAAAAACCACTTAAGCTGATCAAAATCTTACCTTTTTCTCTCATAATCAAGTATTTATTTAAAAAACTTTCCATCTCAGACCTGGAAAGATTTCTTTCAAAGTTGATGAATCTCGAAGCCAGGGCCATTATTTGTGAACTGGCGGAGCTTGGGATTGATGTTGATAAAGTAAACGACCTGGAACTGGTCAAAAAATATTTATCCGGTTAAAATATCTGAACAGGGAGCGCTATGCAGCCACTAACAACTTGCTGGTTAAGTTGCTTGAAATGAAAGCTCTGTTTGCAGATCGTGCCAGCATAAGATTTATCGTAATAAGGGCGGATCTTTTATAAAAAGGGCTTAAAGGTAATCTGCCGGTAAATAACTAACTATTGCCAGTCTTTTACCGGCCAGCAGGAAACCCTGTGCACCATGTTGTTCTTTTTTCCGGTTAACTTTGAAAAGACTTCTTTTGTGATTTTATCGGAGGGGTTGTACAGGATCAGGTACAAATTTCCTTTTTGAGTGTTGATTATAGTTTCAGTGGCCAGGTAAGATAACGGGCCAAAACGGGGATGCTTGTAGATAAAGTGTTCATAGGTTAATTGATAATGGTCCTCGTACCTATGGCTGGAATACCAGTCTATATTGAACTGCTCTTCTTTTAAGAGAGTGCTTAGTAAATATTTAAAATAGTTTGTATGCCGGTAGCGCAGGCTTGATCGGCGGAATAAAAGCACTTCGATCGTTGCTATTCTTCTCCATGAAGCTCCGAAAATTTCTTTACACCCGAATTGAGAGGAGTAAATGAAATTAAGCAGGTTGTAACCGGCAGGGATGCTGTTAGCATAATTTATAATTTCTGGAGTAAAAAGATATAAATGCATTGCAGCTGTATTTACGGCTACTATATCGGCGTAAACGTCGATTATCAGTGCCGGGATATGGATATCCTCAATTTCGTTTATCAGTTTTTGCAGTTCTATTTCCGGATCTTCACCGGTAAAAAGTTCGTGGTCCGGGATGCCTGCAGCGGCATAAAAAAACTCCTTTTTTTCCAGGTCGGTCAGGTTGAAAGAGTCTGCTAATAGCTGCAGGGTATGCGTGTCAAGATATTTTCTTTCCCCTCTTTCCAGCCTGCCCAGTTGATCTTCAGTTAAATTTACAGCCCTGCTTAGAGTTTCCCTGGACCAATGGTTTCCATGCTGGTCGATACTGTTTTGACGCAGCGTTTTAACTAAGAGTCCAAATTCTTCTGGTTTCATCTCGCCCATTCCCATTCATCTGGAATTTTCTCAACCACTACCGGTCCTTGATAAAATTGACTGGAACGAACCATCTATTCGCCTGAGTTCTCTTTCCAGGCTTACCGGATTTAATTTAAACCAGGCTGAACAGCTGCTTCATATTTTAGATTGTACACCTGGCAGGATAGGCTTACACACAATTTACGATTTTTCGCATGTTACCTTTTGAAAAATCCCACACAATAAAATGGTAAAATTACTAATTAACCATTAAACTTATACACAGTTCATAAATAAAGATCGTCAAGTTTATACATCAACAACAAAAGCTTCAATTCAAAAAGTTTACTTAATTATATTTTAAAGATTTGTGCAATATTTTGCAATAAGCCTGGCTAAAATTTAATGGTAGAAAAGTTTTAATTGTATACAGCAAGTGAAACATTTCTCATATAAAACATACCGGATAACTGTGCTTGTTCAGCTTGTTAAGCTTTTAAATATCATCTTAGATTATCATTCATAAGGGGGTAGCGTGAAAATGGTTGTTACTGATGTCAGGATTAGAAGCATAAACCGGGAAGGAAAGATGAAAGCAATAGTTTCGATTACGCTTAATGACATGTTTGCCATCCATGATCTGCGCATAATCGACGGGCGGAACGGTTTGTTTGTGGCCATGCCCAGTAAGCGCAATCCTAGCGGGGAATTTAGGGACATAGCTCATCCAATTAATGCTGAAACCAGGGAATTAATTCAGGATGCAGTTTTGAGCGCATACACCGCCGCTTTGGAACAAAGCGCCGTATCGGTATAATCTATTCAATTATATTTTGCCCCTCCCCGATAAACTGCAGTATAATATGTTTAATCACATGAACTGCTATTTATGATAGGGATTACAAAATTAGGAGGGGCTAAACGATGGAAAAGTTATGGGCTGTAGTTTTGGCTGCAGGGGAAGGCAAGCGCATGCGTTCTCGCCTGCCCAAGGTTCTCCACCCGATTTGCGGCCGCCCAATGCTAAGTTATATTTTAAAAAGCGCCGTTCAGCTGACAGACAATGTTGTAATAGTTGTCGGCCACGGCGCTTCGCAGGTTATGGAAACAGCTGGCGATCAGTGGCAGTATGTTCACCAGGAAAGTCAACTGGGCACCGGCCATGCCGTAATGGAAACCCTGGATAAGTTACCCGCTGAAGGAACCTTGCTGATCCTTTGCGGCGATACCCCGCTTCTGGAAGCGGAACATTTAAAAAACCTGCTTCAAAGTAAAAATAAGAATGCTGCCGCAGTAGCCACCACAGTTCTTCAAAATCCCTCGGGTTACGGCCGGATAATCCGCGATGATAAGGGTTTGGTGGAAGGGATTGTTGAGGATAAAGATGCATCTCCGGCAGAAAAACAGATAAAGGAAATCAATACCGGCACCTATTGTTTTGACCTTGCCCTCCTTCGGCAGTATCTCCCTCGATTAAGTACTGACAATGCCCAGAATGAGTACTACCTGCCCGATGTTTTAGCGATGATCTACCAGGACAATTTAGGCATTGGAGCATATTGTATTGAAGATTACCGGGTCGGTTTGGGAATCAATAACCGTGTGCAGCTTGCAGAAGCTGCTTTCCTGGTCAGGGAAAAAGTAAACTTAAAGCTGATGGAGGAAGGAGTAACAATTATTGATCCCGACACAGCTTATATTGACTGTGATGTTGCGATAGGTCCCGATACGGTAATCGGCCCAAACTGCGTGATCGAGGGAAACACAGTAATTGGGGAATTATGCCGGATCGGCCCGGGTTCGCACCTTGTAAATGCAACAGTTAATGACCGGGCAATTGTTGAGCATTCGGTAATTAAGAACCGAACAGTAACTTCCGGATCCGGGATAGCGCCTTTTTCTTATCTTTATTAATAAATATACAAAAAGTAATTGTTACTGCTAAACCTTGCTGTATCTTGGACAGGGACTTGAAACCTAACGAGAGATAAATTAAAACCCGGCAGGAAAACTGACCCGGAAAAGAGAAAGAATAAACCGCATTCCTATTCAACTAATTAATGACTGCAAAGAGCAAACACAGGAGGGTTTATGGTGGGTAACAACAACAATCTGAAGATCTTTTGTGGCAGCGCAAACCGGGAGCTGGCAGAGGAAATTGCGGAGTACCTCGAGGTTCCCCTGGGGAAAAGTGAAGTATCGCGGTTTAGTGATGGGGAAATATCAATCAGTATTAACGAGAGTGTCAGGGGAACTAATTCCTTCTTGATCCAACCTCTATGCGGTCCCATCAATGAAAGTATCTTGGAACTGTTAATTTTAATTGACGCGCTCAGGCGCGCTTCGGTTAAGTCGGTAAACGCGGTTATCCCTTACTATGCATATGCCAGGCAGGACCGCAAGACCAGGGCCCGTGATCCCATTACCGCCAAGTTAATTGCCGATTTGGTTACAGCTGCGGGAGCAAACCGGGTTATTGCCATGGATCTGCATGCCGGCCAGATTCAAGGATTTTTCCACATTCCCGTAGACCACTTAACTGCCCTTCCAATCCTGGCCAAATATTTTAGTGAGAAAAATATCGAAAATGGCGTGGTAGTCTCGCCAGATCTCGGCGGTGTTACCAGGGCAAGAGACCTGGCCAATCGCCTGATGATGCCGCTTGCGATTATTGATAAGAAACGCCCCGCACCGAATGAAGCTGAAATAATGAACATTATCGGGGACGTTAAGGGGAAAACGGCCATATTTATCGATGACATGATTGATACTGCCGGAACGCTGACCTTAGGAGCAGACGCCTTGATTGAAGAAGGGGCAAAAGAAGTTTTTGCCTGCTGTACCCATCCTGTATTTTCTGGAAAAGCAATAGACCGCCTTAGCAATTCCAGCATTACCGAGGTAGTTTTCGCCAACACCATTCCAGTTGATAGAAGTGTGTTGCGAGGTAAAAGGGATTGTTTTAGAGCTCTTTCTGTCGCTCCTTTAATCGGGGAAGCGATTAAACGGATCCAGGATAAACGTTCGGTAAGCGAACTTTTTGATTGAGTTGATCTTCGCTGCTTCCTGCAGTATACTATTGCAGAAGGAGGCTAGATGCATGGAAAGAATGGAAATGGAAGTTCATACCCGTCCTTCACAAACCAAGGGGGAACTCAACCAGCTGCGCCGGGAAGATAAGGTTCCGGCAGTACTTTACGGCAGGGGCGCCGATAATTTTCCCCTGGTTGTTGACGGACGCACTTTGAGGCAGGTTTTAACGACGGGTGGAAGTAATGTTTTGCTCGATCTGAAGGTCAAGTCTAAGGGCAAGAAAACTCGACAGGAAACGGTAATGTTTAGAGATATCCAGCGAGATATGCTTTTGCAGGATCGGATCCTTCATGTTGACTTTATCCGTATCTCGATGACCGACAAGATTGAGGTTGCAGTCCACCTGAATTTTGTGGGAGAACCTGTTGGTGTAGAGGAAGGCGGAGTTTTATCGCTGGTCGCCAGGGAAGTTGATGTTGAATGTCTGCCGGGCGATATCCCTGAACAATTTGATATCGATATATCCGGTTTAAACATCGGGGACAGTATTACAGCCGAAAGCCTGGTAGTAGGAGACGATATTGAGTTAATCACACCACCGGATACTATCCTTGCCCAGGTCCTTGCGCCGATGGCTGAAGAAGAGTTAGAACCTGACTTAGAAGAAGAAGAGCTTGAAGAAGGCGAAGAAGAAGCTGAAGCCGCTGAAGAAGGTGCGGAAGAGGAAGCTTCAGAGGAAGGTTCAGAAGAAGAGAGTTAAGGTTTAGCTCAAGTTTCACAAGATAGCTATTTATGGTAAGCTGTTAAAATGCCCCTTCTTTCGAGGGGCATTAATCTTGGAAAGAAAACAATTGGCTGCCGGGGTGTTAAAATGTATTTAATCGTCGGATTAGGAAACCCCAAAAAAGAGTATTTAAATAGCAGGCATAACCTTGGGTTTCAAGTGGTGGAAGCCCTTTCTCGAAGTTTAAAAACAGGAGCTCCTGTCCAGAAATTCCGCTCGCTGGTGGCCGAAACCAATTACAACGGGCAAGAGATCATCCTGGCCCAGCCCATGACCTATATGAATCGAAGCGGACTTGCTGTGAATGAGCTGGTAAAAAACTACCAGGTCGATTTAGGTAAGCTGCTGGTAATTTACGATGACCTTGATTTGCCCCCGGGGGCAATTCGCCTGCGAAAAAAAGGCAGCGGCGCCGGACATCGAGGAGTACAGTCTATCATTGATTCCCTGGAAACAAAGGATTTCCCGCGTTTGCGCATGGGCATCGGTAAACCTCCGCCCTGGATGAGCGCAGCCGATTATGTCCTGCAGCCGGTTGAATCCGGGGATAGAGAACTGCTCAATGAGGCAAGGGATCGGGCTGTAGAGGCGGTCCTGGTTTTTGTAAAAAGTGGTTTGGAAACAGCGATGAATAATTACAACCAGGGGTTGCCTTCTGACCAATGATGTGGTAAGATATCTTTCAATTAGCCGGCATTTGCCGCTGAATAAAATTAAAAGCAATGAAGAAGGAAAGTAGATCAGGTGCACCGGTCGGCCAGAGAGGCATCGCCGGAGGCTGAGAGCTATGTCGGACAGGACCCTGGTTGAAGTTCCCTTCGGAGTTTTACGCTGAAAACCCGGGAATGGGTTAAGTAGGCGCTAACGGCTCTTCCCCGTTAAAGGAAGAGGGTATCGGCACTTTTACAGGCGCCCGTACCTGCTGAGTGGATTGCGATCATCAATTTGGGTGGTACCGCGGATACAAATTCCGTCCCTTGTAGGGGCGGTTTTTTTATTTATTTTATTTCTATTTTATTATATTTCTTATCTGGAAGGGAGTTATTAAAATGATTATTGTGATGCAGCCGGGAGCGGAAAAGGTACAGATTGAAGGAGTAGAAAGCAAACTTGGTGAAATGGGGTTTTCACCGCACCGCATTCAAGGTGTGGGCCGGGTGGTAATCGGAGCGGTTGGCGAAAGAAAAGTGGTTTTTCCCACCGGCCTGGAAGTTCTTTCCGGGGTGGAAAAAGTAGTTCCGATCAGTGCACCTTACAAGCTGGTAAGCAGGGAAGTTAAAGGGACAAGCAGCGTAGTTAACGTGGGAGAACTCGAAATTGGCGGCTCGCAGATCGTGGTAATGGCAGGGCCTTGTGCCGTTGAAAATGAAGAGCAGCTATTAACAATTGCGCACCAGGTTAAAGCTGCCGGGGCCCAGGTCCTTCGCGGAGGAGCTTTCAAGCCGCGCTCATCTCCTTACAGCTTCCAGGGTTTGGAGTTGGAAGGATTGAAGATGTTGGACAGGGCCAGGCTGGAGACCGGTTTAAAAATTGTCACCGAAGTTTTGAACCCGCAGGAGTGTGAGCTGGTAGCAGATTATGCCGACATCATCCAGGTTGGCGCCCGCAATATGCAAAACTTTTCATTGCTTCGCGAGGTTGGCCGCACCGGAAAGCCGGTTTTACTGAAAAGGGGCCTGGCGGCCACCGTGGAAGAATGGTTGATGGCAGCAGAGTATATACTGGCTGAGGATAATTTCCAGGTAATCCTTTGTGAAAGGGGCATCCGCACATTTGAGACTTCTACCCGCAGTACCCTTGATATCAGTGCCATTCCCCTGGCCAAGGAACTAAGCCATTTGCCTGTAATTGCCGATCCCTGCCATTCCAGCGGCACCTGGCGTCTGGCAGCCCCCCTATCCCAGGCTGCGGTTGCAGCCGGCGCCGATGGGCTGCTGATAGAGGTGCATCATAAACCGTCGGAAGCGCTTTGTGACGGCCCGCAATCGCTTACCCCGGAGAAGTTCTCGCGACTGCTTAATTCAGTAAGCTTGATTGCCGAGGCCCTCGGCCGTTCAGTCTATATTGGTGAAGACTTGGAAGCGGGGGGAGGTCTTTAAATGCCTGTTGAAAAACTGGGCTATCTTGGGCCGCAGGGGACTTTTTCCGAAGAAGCGGCCCTGCTCTGCAATAAAGAGGGTAAGAAGGAACTGTGTGAGCATTCCACCATTGGCAGGGTAATAAGCGCGGTGCAATCAGGAGAAATTGATGAGGGTTTGGTACCCCTGGAAAACAACCTGGAAGGAGGAGTTGGCGTCACGCTTAACCAGCTGGCCATGCAGGATGGGATCTATATTTGCCATGAACTATATTACCCTGTGCGCCAATGTTTGATGGCGGAAGAAACTGTGGCTTTGGAAAATATTACTAAAGTTTTGTCCCATCCTCAAGCCCTGGGGCAATGCGCTGAATACTTAAACTCCTTTCTGCCCGGGGTTGAATGTGTTCCTGTAGAAAGTACGGCTGCAGCTGCAAAAAGTGTTGTCGGCAAATCAAGCCAGGCGGCAATAGCTCCCAGGCGGGCGGCTGAATTATTCAAGCTTGAGATCCTGCAGGAGGGAATCCAGGATAGTGAAGAAAACACCACTCGCTTTGTAATTCTTTCCCGGGAAGACCATCCCCCTACCGGTGAAGATAAAACCTCGCTTGTTTTAACCCTTGCCGATCGCCCCGGGAGTCTTTACGAAGTGCTGGGATTTTTTGCCCGGCGCAAGATTAACCTGACCAGGATTGAATCGAGGCCTTCCAGGCAGATTATTGGCGACTGGCTTTTTTTTATCGACTGTGAAGGGCATCGCAGTGAACCGGAAAAAAACGAGCTCTGGGATGAAATACAGGCAACTGTGCCATTTTTTAAATTATTGGGCTCATATCCAAAAGCGAAACGCTATTGACTGGCTTTAAAAAGCAGGCTATACTTTGACTAAATGTTTTAACGGTATATTAGCCGAGCCTATTAAGGTTAAATTTAAAAGTTTTATTAATACACCGGTTACAGGGGAGAGATTTTTAAGGTTCCCCTTTCTTTTGTTGTACAAATATTTTGGAGCAGACAGTTTGAAGGAGGAGCTTTTTTGGCCGAGGAATTACTAAAATATTGGAATGAATGTGATCTATTCAAAACAATAAATAAAAAAATAACCACTAATCCTGCATACCGGGCCACGGTCTATGGCCTTGACAGCGGGGCCAGGGGATTTTTTATGGCAGCACTGGCCGCTGAAAAAAGAAGACCGACCCTGGTTGTGGTCCCCGATATAAACCGGGCGGAGAAAATGCAAGCCAGTCTCAGCGCTTTCTCGCCGGTTCCGGTTAGAATCTTACCTTCCAGGGAATTTTTTTTAAGTACCGAAGTCCTATCCCGCAGCGAAGAATATCAACAGATGCGCCTGCAATTCATCGATTGGGCCAGCCGCAAAAGCGAAGGGATCTATGTGGCGCCAGCTTCTTCCCTGCTTTCCAGGATGCTTCCGGTAAATACCTGGCATGAACTGACCATAAGCTTACAAACAGGCCAGGAAATAGATCGACAGGAATTGATTGCCCGGCTGTCTGATATGGGATATGAAAGAGTTCCTTTAGCAGAAACCAGGGGGCAGTTTAGCGCGCGTGGTGAAATAGTCGACATATATCCTCCCGGCTACAAACTGCCATTTCGTCTTGATTTGTTTGATGATACTATCCAGTCCCTGCGCTTCTATGATCCGGCCAGCCAGCGCTCTACAGATTATGTTTCGGCGGTAACGGTATCCCCGGCCCGGGAGCTTATTCTGCCGGGAAAAATTTACCGAAAAGGAGAGGCTTTTATTTATGAAAAGCTGGACCAGGCGGTTTCCGGGCTTCGCCGGCGCGGTGAAAAAGAAAAAGCCGCGAGATTAAAAGAAGAAGTGGAACATCATATTGAAAGGCTGGCTAATCCGGAGGGGCTTGATTACCTGAGCGGTTATTTTCCATTTTATTATGGGGCGGGAAGTTCGATATTTGATTATTTTTCCGGAGATTTTTTGGTTTTTATCGAAGATCCTGCCGCTGTAGCGGAAGCTGGACTTAACTTCCACCGGGAACTTGAAAATCATTTTAATAGTTCTGCGGTGGAAAAGGAACTGCTGGAAGCTCCCGATCAGCTGCTTTGGAGTGCTCAAGAGCTGTATGCAGGGGTTCCCTGCCCGCTTATCAGCTATTCACTGTTCCAGGGCACAGGTGGTTTGTTTAAGCCCAAAGAAGCTTTCAACCTGGAAACCAAGACCGTCCCGTATTACCACGGGCAATGGGAACTTTTTAAAAACGATTACCGGGAATGGCTAAAAAATGATTACCGGGTTTACCTGGTTTCTTCAAATGTCCGGCGGGGACGGGGTTTGTTGGACCAATTATCGGAGCAGAGTATTTTTGATATGGACCGGCGGCCACAAAAAGAAGGTGGATACCAGCGGGAACTCACCAGGCCTCAAGTTTTGGAAGGCAGCCTGGATGAAGGGGTAATTATTCCTTCCCTGCAGGTGGCTGTAGTTACCGAGCAAAATTTATTGCCCGGGCGCAGGAAGAAAAAGCACTTTAAACCACAGGAAGGGGTCCGGCTCAGCGATTACCGGGAACTTTCGGCGGGCGATTATGTAGTTCATGAACAGCACGGGATCGGCAAATACCAGGGCATCAGCACCCTGGAAATCGGAGGTTTAAAACGAGACTATCTGCTGCTTAAGTATAAAGGGACGGATAAACTATATATTCCGGTAGAGCAGATCAGCCTGATCCAGAAATATTCCGGCAAGGAATCTCCGGCACCCCAACTTCACAAGCTTGGTGGAGGGGAATGGCCCCGCCTGAAGAAAAAAGTCGCTCAATCCGTGGAGGAGTTGGCCCGGGAACTTCTTTCCCTGTATGCCGCCAGGCAGGCTTCTCCCGGCCATAGTTTCGGGCCGGATCACCCCTGGCAGCAGGAATTTGAAACTCACTTTCCATATGAGGAAACACCGGACCAACTGCAGGCTATCCGGGATGTTAAGGCAGACCTTGAAAGGCAGTACCCGATGGACCGCCTGGTTTGCGGTGATGTCGGTTACGGCAAAACCGAAGTAGCCATGCGGGCTGCCTTTAAAGTGGTTATGGAAGGAAAGCAGGTGGCCGTGCTGGTACCGACAACCGTTCTTGCCCAGCAGCATTACCGCACCTTCCAGGAACGTTTTGAAGGTTTCCCGGTCAAAGTAGTCCAGCTGAGCCGTTTTGTTTCTAAAGCAAAGCAAAAAGAAATTATCAAAGACCTGGCTGCCGGTAAAATAGATATTGTAATCGGCACTCACCGGTTATTATCCGGTGACATCAATTTTAACGACCTTGGTCTTTTAGTCCTCGATGAAGAGCAGCGGTTCGGGGTCCGCCAGAAAGAAAAGCTTAAACAGCTGCGCCTGGAAGTCGATACCCTGGCAATGACTGCAACCCCGATCCCCAGAACCCTTCACCTTTCCCTGGCCGGGGCCCGCGATTTAAGCGTTATTGATTCTCCACCCGAAGATCGCTACCCGGTTCAAACCTATGTTCTTGAATACAGCGACGAGCTCTTAAAAGAGGCGGTTCAGCGGGAACTTAACCGCGATGGCCAGGTATTCATTGTCTTTAACCGGGTTGAAGGTATCGATACGTTTGCCAACCGGGTGCAAAAAATGTTTCCCCATTCCCCGGTAGCTGTGGCTCACGGGCAAATGCCCGAGGCTAACCTGGAAAAGATTATGGTTGAATTCCAGGAGGGCAAATACCAGGTACTGGTCTGCACAACCATCATTGAATCGGGGCTGGATATTTCCAATGTAAATACTCTGGTTGTTTATGAAGCGGATAAGTTTGGCCTGGCACAGCTGTACCAGATCAGGGGACGGGTAGGCCGTTCAAACCGTCTGGCCTATGCCTACCTGACATATCGCAAAGACAAGGTGGTTTCAGAAACGGCTCAAAAGAGGTTAAAGGCGGGAAAAGAATTTACCGAGCTGGGTTCCGGGTTTAAAATTGCTCTCCGTGACCTGGAAATTCGAGGGGCCGGTAATATCCTGGGCGCCGAACAGCACGGCTTTATAACCGCGGTAGGCTTTGATCTATATTGCAAGCTGCTGGACCGGGCAGTAGCGGAACTAAAAAATGAAAAGCCTGTTCAAACAGTTGATCCCAGGCTGGAACTGCAGGTCAACGCTTATATTCCCTCCTCTTATATTGCTGACCAGGGACAGAAAATTGATTTCTACCAGCGTATTTACAATGCCAGGTACCGGGAAGAGCTGCGGGAAATAGCGGAAGAACTCATCGATCGGTTTGGCCCGCCGCCGGATCCGGTTAACAATTTAACGGCCATTGCCGAGTTACGGATTCTGGCCATTGAACTGGGCGTAGAAGCAATCAGGCAGCAAAAGGAGATTACTGTTACATTTGCCCCGGGCAGAGCAATTAACAAGGATATCCTGAAGGAGATTTCTTCGATCGAACAAGAAAGACTCACGTTAAAGAAAGAAAAACCGCTGATGTTGAAGATCGGTCGGTGGAAAAAACAAGAAGATCGCCTGTTTGAACTTATTTCGTTTTTTGAGGAACTGGTTGACCTGCAACCGGCCCTCAGCAGGGGAAGCGGTTAGCAGGAAGGGTGCTTAACTGTTATAATATCGGACAGAAAAACTCTAAAATTATAAGTATAAGAACTAAATTAACAATCGTCCCTGGTTAATTATTACTAAACGACAAAGAAGGTTAAAACAATTGTCCACCACCTCCATTTCTTTTGTAAAAGGAGCGGCAATCCTGGCGGTGACCGGTATCGCCGCTCGTGTAATCGGAGCTCTTTTTCGGATTATCCTTGCTGCCCTGCTCGGAGATGAGGGAATTGGCCTTTTCATGTATGCATACCCGGTATATTCCACTTTGCTTGTAATATCCACCGCGGGAATCCCGGTAGCCTTATCGAAAATTATGGCTGAAAAGCTGACTCTGAATGATTACCGGGAAGCTTTAAGAGCATTTCGCATTGCTTTTCTTATTCTTACCATGACCGGCTTTACAATTACCTTGATTTTGTTTTGGGGGGCGGAATTTTTCGCCGGAGCGGTTGTCAGGGACCTGGATGCAGCCTACCCCCTGATGGCAATTTCCCCGGCAATATTTTTTGTTACAATAATGGCTGCCCTGAGGGGGTTTTTTCAGGGCCAACAAAATATGATTCCAACCGCCGCTTCGCAAATGATAGAACAATTAGTACGGGTCGGTTTTTCAATAACCATGGTTTTGGTTTTGCTTCCGATCGGACTTGATTATGCTGCGGCCGGAGCCGCTTCCGGGGCTGCAGCCGGAGGACTGGGTGGTTTCCTGCTGCTGGCCGGTTACTACTGGCGCAAGCGCGGAATTTTGCTTAAACAAGCTGAAAGGCAGCAGGATCACCTGGCCGCCCCGGCAGGAGCCATTGTCGGCCGGATCCTGCGCTTAGCCATCCCGGTCACTATCGGGGGGCTGGTAATTCCTTTGATTTCCCTGATCGACCTGGCGGTAGTGCCGCGCCAGCTTCAGGCTGCCGGTTTCGACCTGGAAACCGGGCGGGCTTTGTATGGACAGCTCACAGGCATGGCCGGCCCGGTAGTATATTTCCCCAATGTGGTAGCCCTGGCCCTCAGCATAAGCCTGGTTCCTTCCATTTCCGAGGCTTACGCGCTTGCCAACAAACAGCTGATTAGCTCACGTTCCGCTATTGCGGTTAAGCTAACGGTGTTATTTTCTTTTCCCGCCGCGGTCGGTCTTTACCTGCTGGCTGAACCGGTGACCGTTTTATTGTATGACAATGCCGAAGCAGGATATTCCCTGGCCTACATGTCCTGGTCGGTTATACCGTTGTGTCTTTATGTTTCTACGACAGGAATAATCCAGGGGCTTGGCCGTCCCATTCTTCCGGCCTTAAACATGTTTTATGGAGGGCTGGTCAAAACTGTCCTTTCCTGGTTTCTCACTGCCGTGCCGGCCTTAAATGTGGGCGGGGCGGCGCTGGCTACGGTTATAGGCCTCGGAGTAGCTGCCGCATTTAATCTATACCATGTGCACCGCTTTGCCGGATGGCAGCCCAGGTGGAAGGAATTGATCGTCCTTCCCGGGGCAGGGGTGGTAACTATGTCAATATTGGTACTGGCGACATATCATGTTATTATCGTGGTAGCTGAAACAACGCTTTCTCCCGGCCAGCTCAACGGTGCGGCTACCCTGGGAGCGATTGTTATCGGCATAATAACATACGGGTTGTTTATGCTGCTTTCCGGAGGGGTAAGCCGGCAGGAGTTACAGATGGTACCGTTTGCAGGGCCCGGGCTGGTCAAATTGGCCCATAAGCTTTATTTATTTAGAAGGAACTAGTTGAAAAGGTGAATTCATGGCTAAAATAGTGTTAGTAGGACTGGGACCGCATAACACGGACTATTTATCGAGTGAGGCCCTTAAGTATTTAAAAAGCAGGCACCCTCTATTTTTTCGGACTTTGCAACACCCGGCAGCCCGCCATTTAGCTCCGGGCAAAAAAGTCCGCTCTTTTGATCGGCTTTACAGAAGAGCAAAAAGTTATGACCAGGGTAACCGGGCTGCGGTAAACAGTTTAATCGGGGCGGCAAAAAAGTACGGGACAATTTGTTACATGGTCCCGGGGAATCCTTTAACAGATGGCGCCTTTACCGGGCGTCTGCTAAAAACATGTGCCGGGAAGCAAGTTAAAGTTCAAGTGTTACCGGCTTCCCCCGGTTTGGATCCGCTGCTAAAAGCGTTTAATTTAGATGCCCGGGAAGGAATTTTGATCCGGGACCCCATGTCTGTTGAACAATTAAAAATACCCGGCAAAGAAAACCTTGTATTTTTTCAAGTTTGCAACCGGGCAACGGCATACCGGTTAAAGAGGAGGTTAATGAAGCTATACCCGTCAGACCATCCGGTGACTGTGCTAGAAGTAATTGGTTCGAAAACCAAAAGGCGCCGGGAACTGCCCCTTAAAGAGCTGGGCTGTCAGGATATATTTGCCTCCCGGACAGCAGTTCACCTGCCGCCGTACCGGGGCCATACAATTGGTGATTTAATTGAAGTCATGGAAAAACTGCGTGCCGCAGACGGATGTCCCTGGGACAAAAAGCAAACCCATCAAAGCTTAAGGCAGTACCTGGTCGAAGAGGCTTATGAAGTAATTGCCGCCATTGATCAAAAAGATGATGATTTGCTCAGGGAAGAGCTTGGCGATGTCCTTTTACAGGTGGTTTTTCACAGTCAGATTGCCGGCGAAGAAAACCGGTTTAGCTTTTTTGAAGTTGTCCATGATATAACGGAAAAATTAATCAGGCGTCATCCACATGTTTTTGGCCGGGGATACGCGGCCGACCCTTCCGAGGTCAAGGTGCTTTGGGAAAAAATAAAATCAGATGAAAGGAACTTTAAGAAAAGGGCTGGGGTTAATAGCAGCCGGGACGAGGCGGAGGACGATAAAAACGAGAATATCAAAAACAGGTACTCTGTGGACCAGGCCCTCCCCGCCTTGCTCAAGGCCTACAAGCTGCAAAAGAAAGCGGCCGAAGCAGGATTTGACTGGCCATGCGTCCAGGGGGCGCTTGAAAAGGCCAGGGAAGAACTACTTGAACTGGAGGAAGCGTTTGTTTCAAAAGATCAGGATTCGATCGAAGAAGAACTGGGTGATTACCTGTTTACCGTGGTTAACATATCCCGCTTTATCAAGGTAAATCCGGAACTTGCACTGGGCAAAACGGTGGTAAAATTTATGGATCGATTTCACTATGTTTTGGAACAGGTTGAGAAAACAGGCCAGCCAATTACCAGTTTCTCCCTGGAGACCCTCGATAAATGGTGGGAAGAAGCTAAAAAATTAAGGAAAATGCGTAAATAAAGCAGGAATCTTAAAAACAAAGTCGAATAAACATGAGCATAAAGGGAAAATTACTTTGAACAAGGAGGGTTTTAAACTGTGAATAAGTCTGAACTTGTAGATCTGGTTGCTGAAAAAGCTGGGATGTCAAAAAAGGATAGTGAAAAAGCGGTAAAGGCGGTTTTAGACAGTATTACTGACGGTTTGGTTAAAGGGGATAAGGTCCAACTGGTTGGTTTTGGCACATTTGAAGTCAGAAACCGTAAAGCGCGCGAGGGTCGCAATCCCGCAACGGGAGAAAAGATTAAGATCCAGGCCCTGAAAGTACCAGCGTTTAAGCCAGGCAAAGCACTAAAAGATAAAGTTAAGTAGTTTGCCGGCATTATTCTCCATATGAATTGTCCAAGCCTGACCGATCCCCCCGCTTTTGGGGGGATTTTTTCCAAAATGTGAGCGTGATTACCATGGGATTAAAGGATAAAAAAGGGAACAACAAGCCTGTTTCTAAATTGCCCCAGCGTCCCCGGGGTAAGGGGTACAGCATGTACCGCCTGGTAAGCACGGTGGGCTTCATCTTGATTTGTGTTCTTTTGGTGATTATAGCTGCCCAGTATATCAGGCAGGAGCAGGCTAGGGCTGAACTGGAAGAATATGAAGAAAGGATCAGGGAACATGAAAGGCGCAAGGAAATGGCCGAGCTGGAAATTGAACGGCTGGAAGACTATGATTATATTGAAATTCTCGCCCGGGAAAGGCTGGGCTTGATCAAACCTGATGAAACAATTTTCCAGTTAGAGGATTGACAATAATAACAAAGAAGTTATAATAACATTAGTTTAAAGGGATCATTCGGTATTATCCCAGGGTGGTTACTGTAAAATTACCGGATAATAATTACCGATAATAAATACCAAGGAGGAGTTTTTCATCAAGAAAGAGATTGTTGTGGGTAGTATTGTGGAAGGAGTGATAACCGGGATAACAAATTTTGGCGCTTTTGTGGACTTACCCGATGGCACGACAGGGCTAGTCCATATTTCGGAAGTGGCTGATGAGTATGTTAAAGATATAAATGACTTTTATAAAAAAAATGATAAAGTCGAAGTTAAAGTGCTTTCAGTAGAAAAAAACGGCAAAGTTGGTCTTTCAATTAAACAGGCTCAGAAAAAGGCGCCCCCCGTAGAAAACATCAAGAAAAGCAAGGCAGAGCCGGTAAAGAAAGGTTCCAAAGGCTCGAAGGGCTCTTTTGAAGATAAAATGAGCCGTTTCTTTAAAGAAAGCGATGAAAGGTTATTGGATCTTAAGCGTAATACTGAATCAAAAAGAGGTAGCCGCGGTAGTTCATGCCGTGAAGGATAGTTGATTTTCTCCAAGCTTAATCAATATTTTTAAGGCACTCTGCTACAGGGTGTTTTTTTATCTGGGCAATCCTTTCCGCCCCGCAGGGTGATTGGTCGTGACTGCAATTGGCACAGTTAAAAAAGGTTAAAGAGTATATTTCCCGGGAAGGCCTTCTAAAAAAAGGCGATAAAGTTATTGTTGCAGTTTCAGGGGGGCCTGATTCTTTTGCCCTTCTGCATATACTCCATGAACTATCCCGCGAACTAAAATTAGAACTTATAGTGGCGCACCTAAATCACAGCCTGAGAAAAGAAGCGGAGGTTGAAGAAGCCGAGGTAGGTAAAATTGCTTTATCCTGGTCGCTTGTTTTTGAATCGAAAACGGTGGATATTAAAAGACTAAAAAAACAAAAGGGTATCTCAGAAGAAGAAGCCGGAAGGCTTGCCCGTTACGAGTTTTTGTTTGATACTGCCAACAAATATGGGGCGTCGAAAATTGCCTCCGGGCATCACTTAGATGATCAGGCTGAAACTGTTCTGTTAAACGTGCTCAGAGGTACCGGGGTAGACGGTTTAGCCGGTATATTACCCAAAAGCAGGAGAAAAGGTTTTACCTTAATCAGGCCCTTGCTCTGCTTGCGGCGCCGGGAGATTGAACAGTATTGCCGAGAAAATGACCTGCAGCCTTTTACAGATAGCAGCAACCTTGAAACCGACTATACCCGCAACAAGCTCCGCCTGGAATTGATTCCCGAACTTGAAAAGCGCTTTAATCCTCGCCTCAGGGAAACCTTGTTTGGACTGGCTGAACTGGCGGCAGCAGATCGTCATTACCTGCAAAGATTAACCAGGGAAAAATACTTAGAAATTGCCCGTCCTAGAAGAGATAGTATTGCCTTTCGGAGAAATGATTTGATTAACCTTCCACCTGCCCTCAAAAACAGGATATTGCATTTAACCTTGAAGATGTATTTAAGCCCGGGGCAGATAGGGAGGCACCACATCCACCAGCTTCGAGGATTGATCGAAAAAGGCAGTACTGGAGACGAACTGATTTTGCCCGGCGGGGTATGGGCCTGCCTTGATTATAATAACTTAACTGTTTACAATCCGGGTTACAGCGGTGATTTAAATATTACAGAAATCACCCTGGAAGTCCCCGGGCAAGCCGGTTTACCGGGTGGCAGAAAAATCAAGGCCGGGGTAGTGGATATTGATCATTTATCCAGGCGGCCCGGCAAATACCGCGCCTGTCTTGATTATGATTTAATCCCGACCAAATTTTTGAAAATCTGTTCGAGATGGCCGGGAGCCCGGTTTTATCCCCAGGGGAGTAAAGGGAGCAAAAAAATTAAAGATTTTTTCATTGATCAGAAAGTTCCCAGGCAAAACCGTGAAAACGTGCCCCTAATTGTAGCAGGCGATGATATTATATGGGTGGCCGGGATAAGAATCGCTCATCCTTACCGGGTTACCGATCGGACTAAAAGAGTGCTGGTCCTGGAGTATACAGTTCCGAAGCTGCCGTCAAAATAAAATTTTGTTAGAATATGAAGATGAAGAAGCATCTGCAGGTTTCTACTATACTGATTAAGGTGGGAATGAATGTGGCTGAAGAAAAAACAAATGCAAAAGGGAACAAAAAGTTCAATTACCAAACGAGTGAAGAGTTGGAAGTACTGCTTCCTGCCGGGGATATTAATAGACGGGTAAAAGAGCTGGCCGATCAAATCTCAATCGATTACCGCGGTAAAAGGCCTTTAATGATCGGTATATTAAAAGGGGCGGTAATTTTTTTGAGTGATTTAATTCGTTTAGTGGATGTCCCGGTTGAAATTGATTTTATTGCAGTTTCCAGTTATGGCAGCAGCACCACCTCATCCGGGGTGGTCCGTATTTTAAAAGACCTGGAACAAAGCATCCAGGGCAAAGATGTCCTAATCGTGGAAGATATCGTCGATACGGGACTGACTCTCAATTACCTGATCGATAACCTGGAGAGCAGGAAACCAAATTCATTAAAAGTAGTAACTCTACTGGATAAGCCTGAACGCCGGAAAGTTGAGTTTGAGCCCACCTACTGTGGTTTTGCAATCCCCGATCATTTTGTTATTGGCTACGGCCTGGATTACGGGGAAGACTACCGTCAGCTTTCCGACATCTGCATTTTAAATGCTTAAGACAAACTTTCTCAAGAGAAGAAGTCAAATTTAAAACGGGGCAAATAAACTTCTAACAAGGCTTAGGTTTTATTGCTTCCACCCACCCAGTGTGTTACAATTTATTTCAGGCTTTATAGGGCTTAATGGAGAGGAGGGTACTTTTTGAGCCCAGTTGTCAGACAAATAATGTTCTACATGCTAATCGGGCTGGTAGTAGTAATTTTACTTGCCACGTTCAATGCCGGTGTTGAGCCGGAAGAGATAAGCTATAACGAATTTGTAAATAAAATCGAGCGCGGTGAAGTAGCCAAGGTTTCTGCTTATGGAAATGAAATTGAAGCTGTGCTTGATGACGGTACTGAAATCGAAACCACCCGTCCGGATGACCACCAGCTAACAGAACTCCTGTTGGAAAACGAGGTCCCTTATTCACCGCACCCCGAACGGGGGCCGGAATGGTGGCAGACCGCCCTTACCTATATGATCCCCTTTCTGTTGATCATCGGGATATTTTTCTTTTTTATGCAGCAGTCCCAGGGCGGCGGCAACCGGATGATGAATTTCGGTAAAAGTAAAGCTAAACTCCAGGAAAGCGATAAAAAGAAAGTTACTTTCGATGATGTTGCCGGCGCTGATGAAGAAAGAGCCGAACTTGCCGAAATAGTGGACTTTTTGAAAGACCCCCGTAAATATATTGAACTCGGGGCGCGTATCCCCAAAGGGGTTTTACTGGTCGGCCCTCCGGGAACAGGTAAAACCCTGTTGGGCAGGGCTGTAGCCGGCGAGGCCGGGGTGCCCTTCTTCAGTATAAGTGGTTCTGACTTTGTTGAAATGTTTGTCGGGGTCGGAGCTTCCAGGGTCAGGGATATGTTTGAGAATGCCAAGAAAAGTTCACCCTGTATCGTCTTCATTGATGAAATTGACGCTGTTGGACGCCAGCGTGGTGCCGGTCTCGGCGGAGGCCACGACGAAAGAGAGCAGACCCTGAACCAGCTGCTTGTAGAAATGGATGGTTTTGATGTTAACGAAGGGATTATAATTATCGCCGCTACCAACCGTCCCGATATCCTCGACCCGGCCCTGCTCAGGCCCGGGCGGTTTGACCGTGAGGTAACTGTAACCCTGCCTGATGTAAAAGGTCGGGTTGAAATTCTAATAGTACATACCAGGAGCAAACAGCTTGCCGAGGATGTTGATTTAAAAGTGGTGGCCAGGGGCACCCCGGGATTTACCGGTGCAGACCTGGAAAATGTGGTTAATGAAGCAGCGCTTTTAGCGGCCCGCGAGAACAAAAAGAAAATAACTATGAAACACCTGGAAGAAGCGGTTGAAAGGGTAGTTGCCGGAACCCAGAAGACAAGCCGGGTAATCAGCGACTTTGAAAAGAAAATTGTTGCTTACCATGAAGCCGGACATGCCCTGGTAGGGTACCTGCTCCCCCACACCGACCCGGTGCATAAGGTTTCGATCATACCCCGCGGCAAAGCGGGAGGTTACACCTTGATGTTTCCGGAAGAAGATCGCTATTACATGACTAAATCAGAACTTTTAGACCGGGTCAGCACCCTGCTTGGCGGCCGGGTTTCAGAAAAGCTGGTTCTCAATGATATCAGCACCGGGGCCCAGAATGACCTGGAGCGGGCCACCCAGATTGTCAGGCAGATGATCATGGAGTACGGCATGAGCGATGCCCTGGGGCCGATAACCCTGGGCAGGAAGCAGGACCAGGTATTTTTGGGGCGTGATTTGGGCAGGGACCGTGATTACAGCGAGGAAATTGCCAAAGCGATCGACCAGGAGATTAGAAAAACCATTGATAACAGCTACCAGCAGGCCCAGGATATTTTGGAAGAAAACCGCTCCAAGCTGGAAACCCTTGCCCAGGCTTTGATTGAGAGGGAAACTCTTAATTCGAAAGAAATTAAAGCCCTGGTAGAGGGCAAAGAGCTGCCGCCGGTAGGAGAAGAAACTGACGAAGAAGATGATCTGTTTGAAGAGGAAGAAGCTGCTGCAGATACCGAAAGTGATGACTCGGAAGATGAAAATGAAATAACCGGTGAAGATGAGGAAGTTTCTGAAACAGAAGATGAAGACCCCGGGGTAGAAGAAGCTGTAAGCGGCACTGAAGCAGGCGGCTACGCCGAAGAAGCCCCCGAGGATAAAACTGATCAAGAAACTGAAGAAAAAACCAACCGCCAGGCTTCTTTCCGGCAGCAAAGTGAACGCGGAGAAAAGTCTTAAGGAAAGCTTAAAAATTGTTGAATATTGCATTCAGGATTTATTGAGGCCGGGAAAGTTTTCCCGGCCTTACTTGTAATTAAAGTTCAACCTGTTGAGAAATTGCCGGGCATTTTTTTTAAACAGGGATTCCATTGTATCTTCAGGGAGGTCGAGTTCGAGGATACGTTTAATTCCATTTACAGGGGGTTCCATGATGAAAGGGTAATCGCTTCCATAGAGAATCCGATCGGGGTAGCCGGTTATAGTCGCTTTAATTTCTTCTAAAGGGGGAATAAAGCCCTGGTTTTGAAAAACAAAAGCTGTATCCAGGTAAAGGCCTTTATGTTTTTCCAGCAACCCCCGGTATTGTGCAAGTTCATTGAGCCCTAAGTGGGGGATAATTAAGTTCAAGTCGGGGAAATGGCGTAAAAGATTTTTTATGTAAGCAATCCCCAGGCATCCTTCCGCAGCCTGTGGGAAAGTGCTGGCATGAACTACCGCTGCTTTAGATCGTTCTATCAGGGCTTCATAAACCGGAAACAGCTTTTTGTGATCCGGGGGATGTTTCTGAACCAGGCAGTGCAGTTTAACCCCGGCAAAATCATAGCGGTCCAGGGCCTCGGTAATTATTTCACCCAGATCGGGATCGCCGGGATGGACCGAAGCAAAAGGAATCAACCGGGGATGCTCTAAGCTGAAGCGGTAAAGCCAGGAATTTAATTGCCGGGAAAGCCCGGGCTTATGGGCATAAGCTAAAAGAAAAGCTTTATTTACCCTGCAGCCTGTCATTTCTTTTACCAGGGTTTCCGGATTGGTTGAAAAAGGAGGCCTGAAATGGTAGTTCGCCTGAAAATAAGTGTATATAGCCTCCATGATTTTTTGTGGGAAAATATGGACATGGCTGTCCCAAATATTATCTATTGCTCTAAGCTGGTTAAACAGGGCGGCAAACCCCCTTTGCAGAATTAGTTATGATATAAAAGCAGGCCGGGTAGTTTCTTAATAAAGTATAACATATGAAGAGGAGTGAGCGGATTTGACAGCAGGTTTGACGGATGTGGAAGGGATTAAGGTCGGGGTTGCTTCCAACTTAGAGGCGGCTACCGGGGTAACAGTCGTGCTGGTAGAGGGTGGAGCTGATGCGGCAGTTGAAGTGCGCGGGTCGGCTCCGGGAACAAGGGAAACCGATCTGCTGCGGCCGGGGCAGCTGGTTGACAAAGTGCAGGCGCTGGCGCTTTGCGGGGGAAGCGCTTTTGGACTTGAGGCTGCTTCCGGGGTAAGCCGGTACCTGGAAGAAAAAGACTTTGGTTTTCCTGTCGGCCGGTTTAAAGTGCCGATTGTCCCGGCTGCCGTGCTTTTTGATCTGTTCGTCGGTGACGGATCCGTCCGTCCCGACGCTGAAATGGGTTACCGGGCCTGCCGGGAAGCTACTAATGGCCCGGTTGCCGAGGGTTCAGTCGGAGCGGGTTGTGGTGCAACGGTCGGTAAAATTAGGGGAATGGATTACGCGATGAAATCCGGGCAGGCTTCTGTAACTATAAAAACAGGCAGTTTAATTGTTTCCGCCCTGGTGGTAGTAAATGCGTTTGGAGATATTTATAGCCGTAAGGGAAAATTATTGGCAGGGCCTCGTCATCCTGATAACGGCGCAGTGGGAAAAACAGCGGAACTGCTATATGAAATAGCAGGAAGTGGTTTTTCGGGCAATACAACCCTTGGGGTTGTAGCGACAAATGCTGAGTTTGGCAAAGCGGAACTAACCAAGGTCTGCCAGATGGCCCATGACGGCCTGGCCCGGTCAATTTGGCCGGTTCACACCATGTGGGACGGGGATACTATTTTTGCCCTTTCAACGGGTGAGATAGAGAAGGCGGATCTGACCCTGGTCGGCTTAATGGGGGCTGAGGCTGTTGCAGAGGCGGTAGAAAGGGCGGCGCTGACTGCCACATCCTTGGGCGGTATTCCGGCACTGGCCGATATCCGCTGAAAGCCGGGCGTGCCTGTGCGG